>DATKMJ010000067.1 GCA_035541935.1 Candidatus Binatia bacterium
TCTACTTCATGCACTATAACTTCTGCCGCAAGCATATGACGCTCGGAACGACGCCTGCAATTGCTCACGGTATCACCGATCGCCAATGGACCCTTGTCGATCTCGCAAACCTAGCCGGCCTCATGGCCGGAGGGTTAGCCGCCTAAAGATGCCCGTCGCGCAGGGGGTGGTTGCCGGTGTGGATAAAGACGTCTGGACGTCTTATTGGAGGGAAGTTATGGCACTACGGCCCGGGCAGGTGCGCGATGCAATCCTAGACTTCTTCGACCGCCGCAAGAGCGCGGCTCCGGCGACGATCGCGGAGATACGCGCCCACGCTGAGCGCATACTCGGGAACGTTCCCCCGTCGTCCGTGCGTTCGCATCTTCAGCTTTCCAAAGACTTTGAGCGCGTCGGTCGCGGCGCGTATATTCGGAAGCGGTAACAGGTGGCGATCTCCGCTTCCGAGATCGAGCGGCGCGACGTTTTCCGCTTCGGTCATCAAACACTTTATCTCAGTGACTGTATCGAATGGCTCGCGAGTGCCCGGCGTAATAGCATCGCAGCCGTCATCACAGACCCGCCCTACGGTCTCATCGAATACAGCGCAAAGGAGCAGAAGAAGCTTCGCGCCGGACGCGGGGGGGTGTGGCGTATTCCGCCGTCGTTCGACGGGGCGAATCGCCGGGCGTTGCCGCGTTTCACCGTTCTTTCGAGTGACGATCGCGAGGCTTTGATGGATTTCTTCATAGGCTGGGGTGAGGCGCTGCTGCCGATACTCAAGCCAGGCGCGCACGTCGTGATCGCCGGTAATCCCTTGGTATCTCCGCTCGTCGCTTACGCGCTAGAACAGGCAGGTTTCGAGCGACGCGGCGAGATCGTGCGCCTCGTTAGAACCTTTCGCGGCGGTGATAAACCCAAAGGCGCGGAAGGCGAGTTTCCAAACGTTTCGACGATGCCGCGTAGCTGCTGGGAGCCCTGGGGGCTCTACCGCAAGCCGATCGACAGGAGAACCGTTGCGATGAACCTGCGAAAGTGGGGCGTCGGCGGCTTGCGGCGGATTTCCGAAGAGACGCCGTTCCTTGACGTTATCGAAAGCGGCACGACGCCCGATCGCGAACGGCGCATCGCCCCGCATCCTAGCGTTAAACCTCAATCATTCCTGCGACGGATGGTAGAGGCGTTGCTGCCACTTGGAACCGGCACTATACTCGACACGTTTGCCGGGTGCGCGACGACGCTCGCCGCTTGCGAATCTCAGGGAATCACCGGCATCGGCGTCGAGATCGACAAGGAGTATTTCGGCATGGCGACGGTCGCGATCCCAAAGCTCGCCGCTTTAACGATTTAGCGCCCCAAATACAGCGAGTATCCGGTTAACCCATCGCGACAGTAGACGAGCCCCTTATCTAGTTTCTCCCGACCAGCGGCCGTAATGCTTGCGGTTGGCGTCCGCCTGCTAGTCGGACCACGACCCGAGAACGACCAATCCTCATGCAGCAGATACGCTATTCTTACGCGCCGAATGATCGTGGGTTCCCGTTCGTAGACTGGCTGTGTTTCGAGATCGCACGAAAACTCGACCACACAGTACCAATTCGAGCCGGTGTTGTGAGCTTGAATGCTTGCCGGATTACGCGCCGCCTTCACCTCGACGCCTTGGTCACCGTACTGCACGGAGTCGCCCAGATACATCGCTCGTGGAATAAGGTCGGGATGACCGTTCGGATAAAGGTTACGAGCAAGGCCGGGAACCTTGGTTTCCATCGAAAGAGCCAGCGATCGAACCATCACCTCGGAAATAAGCCCAGAGAACGCGGCTCGTTGAAGCAGCTCTTCGAGTCGAGCATAACCGTAGCTAATGCCGGCGGAATTGATCGCGTGAAGATAAGCATAGAAGTCGTTAACCGCCTTCACGACGCCGGCCGCATCCATGCCGTAGGGTAAAGCGATGCTCGTGTCGGCGTCGTCTAGGGTGGCCTCCGGCCGCTCGATGTATCGTGGCACGGCAGGTCGCTTCTAGCCGTGCGACCCGCTACCTACGGCGGACTACTTCTTGCCCCAGCGGGCCTCTGCGGCTTTGCGGGCGCTCTCCTTGCGCTCCTCGGGGGTCAGGGCTGCCTTCCTTGCCGGACCACCCTTCAGGCCGCCACGACGCCCTAATGCCACCGCCGCAGGGTCCTTCGGCGCTTCCGGCTTGAGCTTGGGTATCTCGCCGGTGAGCTGCTGTAAGATCGACCGCGCCGCCAGGATAGGGTCGGACGGTGGGTTACGAGGCTTCCCTGACCGCTTAGGCATACCCCAAGCATATCACGCCCTCATCGCCGCGCCTAGTCGGCGCCGGATTCAAAAGGGACCACTACCGAGAAGGGCTCGGGTGACCCCGTACCGAGAAACGCGTCGTGGTCGAGAAGAGCGCCCCGGGGGTCGCGAGGCCGCGGGAGCGCGTCCGGCGGCCCTGGAGGGGCGGACCGGCAGCACGAGGATCCCTTGCTTGCTTGGTCGGGCTTTTGCTTTTTCGTCCGGCTTTGCTACAATAGCGCGGCTATGGCGGACTTCGATCTTCAACTTTTTGCCTCTAAAAAGGGCGCGGGTTCCACCCGTAACGGCCGCGACTCCAACGCGCAGCGCCTCGGCGTCAAGCGTTTCGGCGGCGAGCGGGTCACCGCGGGCCACATTCTCGTTCGTCAGCGCGGCACGCGCTTCTACCCAGGCTCGAACGTCGGGATCGGGCGCGACCACACGCTCTTTGCCTTGATCGACGGCATCGTCGAGTTCAACAGCGAGAGCGCGCGCAAGCGCGTCTCGGTCGTGCCGGCCGCGTAAGACGTCCGGCGCGCGGAGTGAAGGGCGGGGCCGTTAGGCCCCGTTTCAATTTCCGGCGAAGAGAGAGGCCGTGCAGTTCATAGACGAAGCGGAGATTACCGTAGCCGGCGGAGACGGCGGCGACGGCATCGTCGCGTGGCGTCGAGAGAAGTACGTTCCCAAGGGCGGACCGGCGGGAGGCGACGGCGGACACGGCGGCAGCGTCTATCTGCAAGCGACCGCCGAGCTATCGACGCTCGTCGAGTTTCGCTTTCGCCGCAGCTTCGCGGCTGAGAACGGCAAAGCGGGCGGCACGTCAAACAAGTCGGGACGCAGCGGCGCCGACGTGACGATCGGCGTTCCCATCGGCACGATCGCGTTTCGCACGCGAGCCGACGGAACGGACGAGCTTCTCGCCGATCTCAAGAGCGACGGCGCGCGCGCGCTCGCCGCGAAAGGCGGGCGCGGCGGTCTCGGCAATCAGCATTTCGCGACGAGCGTGCGTCAGGCGCCGCGTTTCGCCGAGCGCGGCGAGCCCGGCGAGCGCTGCTCGCTGCGCCTCGAGTTGCGCCTGCTCGCAGATTGCGGCATCGTCGGCGTTCCCAACGCGGGAAAATCGACGCTGCTCTCGGTGATCTCGGCGGCCCGGCCGAAGATCGCCGACTATCCCTTCACGACGCTGGAACCGCAGCTCGGCGTCGTGCGCGTCTCCGACGAGGAGTCGTTCGTGGCGGTTGACGTCCCCGGGTTGGTCGCCGGCGCGCACGAAGGCGTCGGCCTCGGCGATCAGTTCCTCAAACACGTGGAGCGCACGCGCGCGCTCGTCCATCTGCTCGACGGCGCGAAGCCGCTCGGCGAAATTCTCGACGAGAAGGAGACGATCGAGCGCGAGCTGGCCGCGTGGAATCCGCAGCTCGTCGAAAAGCCGCGGCTGCTCGTGCTCAACAAAATAGATCTTCCCGATGCGCGTGCGTCGCTCGAAGACCTGCGCGCGCGCTTTCCCGAGATTCGCGCGATCAGCGCGGCGACGGGCGAGGGCGTGCAAGAGCTCGTCTATGCCGTCGCGCGCGCGATCGAAGCGGCGCCGCTCCCCGAGGTCGTTGCGGCCGAACCGGCGCGCATCGAGCTCTCCGCCGCGAATGCATTTCGGATCGAGCGCGAGGAGGACGGCGCCTTCGTCATCTCGGGCGAACGCGTCGAACGGCTCGCCGCGATGACGAACTTCGACTCCGACGAGGCGCTGGCGCGCTTCGAGCGCGCGCTCGGGAAGATGGGCGTCGAGAAGCGGCTCGCGGAGCTCGGGGCCGAGGAAGGGGATACGGTCCGCATCGGACCATACGAGTTCACTTACTCATGAAGTTGGGCGTTTTCGGCGGCACGTTCGATCCAATTCACAACGCGCATCTCTTCGTCGCGGAGTCCGCGCGTCTGCTCGAGCGCCTCGATCGCGTGCTCTTCGTGCCGACCGGCAAGCAGCATTATCGCGACAAACCGCAGGCGAGTGCCGAGCATCGTTGCGCGATGATCCTCGGCGCGATCGCGAGCAATCCCGGCTTCGCGCTCGACGAGACCGACCTGCACGGAACCGGCTACACCGCCGACCTAATGCCGCGGCTGCGCGCGGCCTATCCCGACGCGAGCTTCACCTTCATCATCGGCGCCGACTCGCTCGTCAACGCGAGCTGGGTTCGCTTCGACGAAGTGCTCGAGGCGCTCGAGCGCTTCGCGATCGCTCCACGAGCCGGCGTTCAAGCCGACGTGCTGGCGCGCGTCGTTGCCGCGATTCCGTCGGAGCTGCGCGAGCGCGTGAGGACGCTGAATCTTCCCGAGGTGCCCGAGTCTGCGACCTTGGTTCGAACGCTGATCGCGCAGGGCAAGAGCATCCGCTATCTCGTCCCCGAGCCGGTCTGGGAGTATATCGTCGCGCGGCGCCTCTACGGTTTCGATGCAAGCGAAACCACGTGAGTAAGCGGCTCGCCGTCATGCTGCCCGTGGTGGCGCTGCTCGCGGCGTGCGCACCCCAAGCGCCCGACGATAGCGCCGTCTGCGAGGCCTTCTCGAACGCGCGATCGGGCGTCGAAGTCGTTGCCGCCGGAACGGTCACCCGTTCGTTGGGCACGCAGGCCGGCCGCGTCAGCCCGCACGAGGGATTTCTCTTACGTCTCGACTCCGGCTGCAGCCTGATCGTGCGCGTCGAGGCGAACACCGATTTCACCGGTCCGATACCGATCGAGCGCGGAGAGCGCGTCGTCGTCAAAGGCGAGTACGAATACTACCCGCTCGGCGGCGTCGTTCACTGGACGCATCGCGATCCGCGCGGGCGCCACGAAGGCGGGTTCATCGAGGCCGGCGGCCAGACGTACGATTGAGCGAGACCGCGCGGCTGAACCGCATCGTGCTCGCGAGCGCGTCTCCGAGACGGCTCGAGATGCTGCGCTCGCTCGGACTCGACGTCGAGGTGTCGGCGAGCGGCTACGACGAGTCGCCGATCGACGGCCTCACCCCACCCGAGCTTGCGACGCGTCACGCGCGTGAGAAGCTGCGGGCGGTAGCGCCGCGGCGCGACGCCGGCGTGCCGATCGTCGCGGCCGACACCGTCGTGGAGCTCGATGGCCGCGATCTGGGGAAGCCGCGCGACGCCGCCGAGGCGGTCGCGATGCTCGCCTCGCTCTCCGGACGAGAGCATCTCGTGCACACCGCCTTCGCGCTCGCCGTCCCCGGGCGACCGGAATGGGTCGAGGAGCGGGAGACGACCCGCGTGCGTTTCCACGCGCTCGACCCCGCCGAGATCGCCGAGTACGTGGCGACCGGCGAGCCGTTCGACAAGGCGGGAGCGTACGGAATCCAAGGGCGCGCCGCGTCGCTGATCGAGGGGATCGAGGGCGACTTCTACACCGTCATGGGCCTGCCGCTGGCCCGCCTGATTCGCGCCTTCCGGCGGTTGGGATTCGCGCTTCCGGAAACGAAATGAACCGCCCTCAAACGCCGACGTAACGCGGGGCCGATTATCTTCACCTACCGAGACGAACGCAAACTCCTTGCGCTCATAACGATCATCATCGTTGCGGCCGCGCTCGCCCTCGTGCAGATCGGCGCGCAGCGCGCCGGCACGACGAGCCCGATCGCGACGGTCGCGAGCGCGATCTTCACCGTCGGCGAGACCGTCGTCACCGCGACGATTCGCGGCGCACGCGCGCTCGGAACGACGCTCGTCTCGCTGCCGGGGCTCGAAGCGGAGAACGCCGCGCTGAAGAGCCGGCAACGGCATCTGATCGAGGAGAACGCGCGGCTGCACGAGCTCGCCGCGGCTTACGCCGCCGAGTCGGCGGTTCGGCCGGTCGTCGATCTCTATCACGGCATTGAGGCGCGCGTGATCGGCTTTCCGCCGGAGAACGAATCGCGCGCCGTCACGATCGACAAAGGCTCGCATGCGGGCGTCCGGCGAGAGGACGGCGTGATCGCGGCATCCGGCGTCGTGGGGCGCATCGATTCGGTCGGTCCGTTCTCGAGCACCGTCGTGCTCGCGACCGATTACACGAGCCGCATCCCCGCGATCGTCGCGCGCGGCCGCTGGTGGGGAATCGCGCGCGGAAATCTCGAGAGCATCGTCGTCGAGTACATTCCGCAAGATGCGCCGCTGAAAGTCGGCGACGCGGTCGTCACCGGCGAGGGCAGATCGTTTCACTCCGGCGTGCCGATCGGCGCGATCGTCTCCATCGATCGCAGTTACGCAACGCTCTACCAGACGGCCGTCGTGAAACCGGCGGTCGATCTCGGGGCTCTCGATCGCGTTGTCGTCGTTCCGCGATAAACCGCACGACGCGCCGTTCGTAGGGCCGTCGTGGTACGTCGCCGCCGCCTGGCTCCTCGGCGCGCTGCTCGCGCAGGCGACGCTCGGCCACTATCTCGCCGTGCGCAGCGTCGTGCCGAGCTTCGTGCTCGTCGCCGTCGTCTGGTACGCGATCCGCGTCGATACGCGACGCGCGGCCGTCTACGGGCTCGCCGCGGGGCTCTGCGAGGACGTCCTCGCCCCGCAGACCGGCGCCGCCTGGATGATCGCGACCGGCCTGAGCGCGCTGCTCGCGAGCCGGCTCTCGCGCGGATTCTTCGCCGACTCGATCCCGCTCGCCGCGACGGTCACCGCGGTCGCGACGCTCGTCCGGGCGCTGCTCTTCTGGATCGTGATGGCATTCGGCGGATACCCGCAGGGGCTGGGCACGATGCATTTCCACGAGGCGCTGCTCGCCGCGGCGCTCAACGTCGTCACGATCGTCGCGGCGATGGTGATCGCGCGCCGCCTCGAGGTCGCCGTCGAATGACGCCGCGCAATGCGATGCGATCGCAGTCGTGGCACGCGTCGCCGTGGCGCCTCGCCGCCTTCGGAGCGGTGCTGCTCGTAACGCTGCTCGCGCTCGTCGCCCGGCTGATCGAAGTGCAGCTCGTCGACGGCGCGCGCTACCGGGCCGAGGCGCAGGCGAATCAGATTCGTTTGATTCCGGTCGCGGCGCCGCGCGGGATGATGTACGATCGCCACGGGACGATCCTCGCGCGCAGCCGTCCGTCGTTCGCCGTCGGTCTGATTCCCTCGGAAGTCACCGACGTCGACCGCGAGCTCGCGACCCTGACCACCATCGTCGGCATCGACGAACGCAAGCTGTGGTCTCGATTGCTCCACCACCGCGGAATCGACTACCGCAACTTCGCGGAGGTCGTTGCCGCCGAACCCTACGGCCCGGTCGTGCTCGCGTCGGATCTGCCGGTCGCGGTCGTCGCGCGGCTCTCCGAGGTCCTCACCGATCTTCCGGGCGTCGATCTCGAGGTGCAGCCGATCCGCGACTATCCGCAGGGCGCCGCCGGTTCGCATCTCGTCGGCTACGCCGGCGCGATCACGCAAGAAGAGTACGAGCGGCTCAAGTACGCGGGCTACTCGCCGGACGACGTCATCGGAAAAGACGGGCTCGAGTTCGCCTACGACAAGTACCTGCGCGGAACGCCGGGCGGCCAGCGCGTCGTCGTCGATGCGACCGGCGCGGTCGTTCCCAACACGAGGCTCGCGTCGAAAGCGGCGGTTCCGGGCGACACGCTGATCACGAATCTCGACTGGCGACTGCAGCGCATCGTTGAGCGCGCGCTCGCGGCCGGCATCGCCGATCGCGCCCGCGGACGCCGGCTCTCCGGCGCGGTCGTCGCCGAGGATCCGTGGAACGGCGGCATCCTCGCGCTCGCGAGTTACCCGAACTACGATCCGAACGATTTCGCGCGGAGTCGCTGGAAGGCAATCGCCTACGACCTCAGCGATCCGGGAGAGCCGCTCTTTAATCGCGCGATCGCGGCCGCAACGCCGACCGGCTCGACCTTCAAGATGGTAACGGGATCGGCCGCGCTGACCGAGGGCATCGTGCGCGTCGACCAAGTGATCGACGACACGGGCGGCTGGGACTGCGGCGGCTACTACGCGCGCGACATCGCAGCGGGCGGCCTCGGCGACACGACCTTCGTCCCGGCGCTCGCGGCCTCGAGCGACGGCTACTTCTTCCGTCTCGCGTGGTGGCTCGGCAACGCGCGTCTGCGCAAATACGCGCTCGCCTTTGGATTGAACGCGCGCAGCGGCATCGATCTGCCGGGCGAGAACGAAGGGAACTGGCCGACGAACGCGTGGGAGATGCGCAACTTCGGCGTTCCGATGGAGCCGAGCGACGCGTGCTTCTTGGGAATCGGACAGGGTGCGATGCAAGCGACGCCGCTGCAGATCGTCAACGTCGCGTCGGCGGTGATCAACGGCGGCACGCTCTATCGGCCGCGCGTCGTTAGTGAGATTCGCAACTCGCGCGGCGAGACCGTCGCGACGTTTCCGCCGCGCGTCATCCGGCAGGTTCCGGTTACGGCGTCGTCGCTCGAAGCGGTGCGCGCCGGCATGGCGCGGGTCACCGACCCCGGCGGCACCGCGTACGGTTTAGCAATTACCGGTCTGCCGTACTCGGGCAAAACCGGCACCGTCGAGACGGCCGGCGGCAACGGGCCGAACACGACGTGGTTCGTCGCCTGGGCGCCGACGGCGCATCCGCGGCTCGCGATCGCGGTCTTCATCGATCGCAGCGGCGGCTACGGCGCGACCGTCGCCGCGCCGATCGCGCGCCGGATTCTCGTGGAGTACTTCAACAAGAAGCCGTAGAAAAAGCGTCTCCCCTGGCAACGAAAGGCTGGATTTGCAAATGCTCGCAGTACACGAAGATCGCATCGCCGCCGCCGTCGCGCGTCTCGGCTCCGAGAACGCGTTCGAGATTTTGGCGCGGGCGCGCGAGCTCGAGGCGCAAGGCCGCCGCGTCGTGCACATGGAGATCGGCGAGCCCGATTTCGATACGCCCGAGAACATCAAGAAGGCGGCGCTCGACGCGCTCTACGACAACCACACCCACTACACGCCCTCGGCCGGTCTTCCGTCGCTGCGCGAGACGATCGCCGAGTATGCGAGCCGTTTCCGGAGGCTGACGCCCGAGTGGCTCCCCGAGAACGTCGTCGTCGGGCCCGGCGCGAAGCCGATCATCTGGAACACGCTGAGCGCGTTGCTCGACGAGGGCGACGAGTTCGTCTACTTCGATCCCGCCTATCCGGCGTACGCCTCGGCCGCGAGTTATCTGCGCGCGAAGGTAACCGCGATTCCGCTGCTCGAGTCGCGGAACTGGCGGATGGATCTCGACGAACTGGCGCGGCGGGTATCGCCGAAGACGAAGGTCGTCGTCATCAACTCGCCGCACAACCCGACCGGCGGCGTCCTGACGAAGAGCGATCTCGAGTGCATTGCCGACCTCGCGCGGCAGAACGATTTCATCGTGATCGCCGACGAGATATACAGCCGGAACTTCTACCTCGACTCCGAGTACGTCTCGATCGCGACGCTGCCCGGCATGCGCGAGCGCACGATCGTCGTCGACGGCTTCTCGAAGGCCTACGCGATGACGGGCTGGCGGCTCGGCTACGCGCTGATCCCCGAGCGTCTCGCGCGCACGGTGACGCTCTTCAACAACAACACGTTCAGCTGCGTCGCGACGTTCGTCCAGATGGCGGGCATCGCCGCGCTGACCGGACCCGACGATGCGGTGCTGCGGATGAACGAGATCTTCCGGTCGCGCCGCGACAGGCTCGTTGCGGGCCTTAATGAGATCCCCGGCGTCTCGTGCTTGCTGCCCGAGGGCGCGTTCTACGCGTTTCCCAACGTTACGCAGATCACGCACGACGACCGCGCGCTCGCGAAGTTTCTGCTCGAAGAGGGCGGCGTCGCCTGCGGCGGCGGCTCGTCGTTCGGCGCGGCCGGCAAGGGCTATCTACGCTTCTCTTACGCGGCCTCGCTCGAAGACATCGACTGGGCGCTCGAATCGATCGCGAAGACGATCCCGAAGTTTAAGCACTAGAACGTCCGGCCGCCGCTGCCGAAGTGCTCCGGCCAAATCTCCGGCGCGAGCGCGCGCAGCAACGCGCCGTGCTCTGCCGGCCTGCCTTCCTGCTGATCGTACGCCATGATGAGCAGCAGCTTTTGAATCTTGAGCATATCCTCGTGGAGCACTGCGGGGTCGAAACCTGCGTCGGACATGGAGCTTTCCCTTTCGGTTAGAGGAGTTTCATCGCGCGCTTGACGTCGGCGAGCACGCCGGCCGCGATCGCGCGCGCGCGTTTCGTGCCGTCCGCGACGATCGTATCCACGAGTTGCGGATCGGCGAGGTAGGCGGCGTAGCGCTCGCGGACGGGGCGTAAGTACTCGTTGAGCTGCTCCGCGAATTCGGACTTGTCTTGCACGCAGCCGAGCGCGCCGGAGCGGCACTCCGCGGCGATGCCGTCGAGCCGCAGCGGATTGACGAAGCGCCAGAGCGCGAAGACCGGGCAAATCTCGGGACGTCCGGGATCCCCGCGGCGGATTTTCTGGGGGTCGGTGATCATCGCGCGCACCTTCTTCGTCGTCGTCTCTTCGTCGTCGCCGACGAAGATCGCGTTGTCGTACGACTTGCTCATCTTGCGGCCGTCGGTGCCCGGCACTTCCGGAAACTCCGAGAGCGTCGCCTGCGGCTCCACCAAGATCGTCGCGCCGTCGCCGTAGAGATGGTTGAAGCGCCTGACGATCTCGCGTCCGAGTTCGAGATGCGCGACTTGGTCGCGTCCGACCGGTACGTACTCTCCGCGAAAGACCGCGATATCGCAGAGCTGCAGCAGCGGATAACCGAGGAAGCCGTACGTCGCGATCTGCTGCCCGAGCGCCTCGATCTGGCCCTTATACGTCGGCACGCGCTCGAGCCACGAGATCGGCACGATCATCGCGAGCAGCGTCTGCAGCTCGCCGATCTCGGGCACGCCCGACTGCAGAAAGATCGTCGCCTTCTCCGGATCGACGCCGGCCGCGAGCCAGGCCGCGACCATCTCCGTCCGCGCCCCGCGTATCTTCGCGGGATCGTCGAAGTCCGTCGTGTACGCGTGGAGGTCGGCGATCTCGAAGAACGCATCGGCGGTCTCGCAGTAGTTGGCCCACTGCGTCAGCACGCCGACGAAGTGTCCGAGATGGACCTGCCCGGTCGGCCGCATTCCGGCCATCACGCGCGGGCGTTTCGCGGCGGTGGGAGTCATTCGCGCGTCAATGTTACCAACGAATCGTCAATGCCTTGCGAGCTGCTCGCGGACGTAGGCGCGCGCGGCTCTTACCGCGTGCGCGACGCCGTTTCCGCCCGCCAACTCGCACGCCAGGGCCATCGCGAGCGTGCAGCCGGTTCCGTGCATCGCACCGCCGATGCGCGGCTCGCAGAAGATCTCGACCCCGCCGGCGGTCGCGAGCGCGTCGGCAGGCGCGCCGTCGAGGTGGCCGCCCTTGAGGAGCACGGCGGCGGCGCCGCGGGCGCGCAGCTCCGCCGCCGCTTCGCCGATCGTCGCGCGCTGCGGACGCGCGCTTCCGAGCAGAAAGGCGGCCTCGTCGAGATTCGGCGTCAGCACGACCGACGGCAGCGTCGCAAGCTCGTCGCGGAGGGCGACGCGCGCGGGCGCTTCGGCCAACTCGCCGCCGCGACTCGCTTCGAAGACCGGGTCTACGACCGCCGGCAGCGATGGCCTAGCCTGGAGCGCTCGCGCCACCGATCGTACGGCGTGCAGCGTCGGCAGCGCGCCGACGCGGACCGCGCCGGCCGCCTCCCAGGGAAGCGCTGCGAATTGCGCCTCGAGCACGTCCGCCGGAACCGGGTGGAGCGCAACGACGCCGCGCCGGTCCTGCGCGCTGACGGCGGCGATCGCGGTGAAGACGCGCGCCCCGAGCTGCGTTCCGACGACGAGATCGCGCCCGACGCCGGCGACGTTCCACGGATGCGTCGTGCCGATCGAGAGGACGATCAGCGATTCCACGCGTCGACCAACTCAGCCGCGGCCGCGCTCGGATCGTTCGCGTTCGAGATCGCCGAGACGACCGCAGCCATCGCCGCCCCGTTGCTCCGCAGCTCCGCAATCGCCGCGCCGGTGATTCCGCCGATTGCGGCGATCGGAAGGTTCGTCGCCGCCGCAATCGCGCGCAGCCCCTCGATGCCGATCGGTTCGCCCGCGTCGGCCTTCGATGCCGTGGGATAGATGGCGCCCGCGCCGATGTAATCGGCGCCGGCCGCGGCTCGCGCCTCGGAGACGGTTCCGCAGGAGAGCCCGATCAGCAGCTCACCGAGCGCGGCTCGGACGGCCGCGACCCCATCGAAACCCGCATCGTCGGGACCGAGATGGACGCCGTCGCAATCGAACGCATCCGCCGCGCGCCAGTCGTCGTTGAGAATCAGCAGCGCGGCGCGTTTTTCGGTAAGCGCGCGCAGCGCGCGAAGCCGCTCGGGCACGATTCCGCGTTTCGCACGATACTGCACGATGCGCACGCCTGCGTCGAGCACGTCGCGCGCGAGTTCCAGCGTGCGCTCGTCGTCGTTGAGGATGACGTAGATGCCGTGCAGCAGCGCCGCGCGGCCTTCCCGCGTCAGCCGCGCCGCATCCGTTGCCATATGACGATATTGGCGGCGAGATATGCGAAAAAGACGAGGGCGACGACGATCGCGAGCGCGGGAACGCCGCGTTGGAGCGACCACGGAACGAGCAGACCGAAGCAGAGGACCGCCGCCATCAACAGCGCGACGATGCGCGTGAACGGGATCACGGCTTACGGATCGTTGCCGAGCAGAAGGTCGCCGAGGCGCATCAACTCTTCGTCGCCGCTGAAACGAAATTCGATGCGTCCGCCGCGTCCGTACCGCACGACGGCCACCGCGGTGCCGAAGCGCTCGCGCAGCCGCGATTCAAAATCGCGTTCTTCCGGGGATAGCGCGTGCAGCGCGGGCGCCGGCTTGCGCCGCGGCCCGGCCGTCGCGTCGGTCAGACGCTCGAGCGCGCGCACCGTCAGCCCTTCTTCGACCGCCCGGCGGGCCAGTTCGCCGCGCTCGGCCTCGGGCGCCGCGAGCAGCGCCCGCGCGTGTCCGGCGGAGAGGCGCCCCTCGACGAGCATCACCTTGATCGCGTCGGAGAGCCCGAGCAGCCGCAGTGCGTTGGCGATTGCGGGCCGGCTCTTGCCGAGCCTGCGCGCGAGCTCTTCCTGCGTGAGGCCGTACTCGTCGATGAGATGCTGGAAGCCGGCGGCCTCTTCGAGCGGGTTGAGGTTTTCGCGCTGCAGGTTCTCGACGATCGCGTGCTCGAGCGTCTGCCGGTCGTCGCTCTCGCGGACGATCGCGGGAATAGTCGGGCGCAGCAGCGCCGCGCAGGCGCGCCAGCGCCGCTCGCCCGCAACGAGCTCGTAGCCGTCGCCTCGCCGCCTGACGATGATCGGCACGAGCACGCCGTACTCGCCGATCGAGCGCTTGAGCTCGTCGAGCGACGCCCCGTCGAAGGTCTTTCGCGGCTGGAACGGGTTCGGCGTGATCTCGCCGACGGGGATGTCGCGGACGATCTCCTGGGAGCTCGCCGTCGGGACCGCGGCGTCGCCGAGCAGCGCCGCCAGGCCGCGCCCGAGGCCGCGTTTGGGCGCGCTCACGCGGGCGCCGCGGCCGGCTCGAGCATCTCGCGCGCGACGGCGAGATATGCCTGCGCACCGCGGCTGCGGTGGTCGAAGAGAATCACCGGCTTGCCGTACGACGGCGCCTCCGAGATGCGCACGTTGCGCGGGATCTGCGTCTTGAAAACCTGCTCCGGAAAGTACTTTTCGAGCTCGCGAATCACTTCGGTCGCCAGACGCGTGCGGCCGTCGAACATCGTCACGAGGACGCCGCTGACGTGCAGCGTGGGATTGAGCGCGTCGCGCACGCGCCAGATGACGTTCGTCAGTTGCGCGAGACCCTCGAGCGCGTAGAATTCCGCTTGCACGGGAATGATGCATTCGTCGGCCGCGGTCAACGCGTTGATCGTCAGCAGACCGAGCGACGGAGGCGAATCGATGAGGATGAAATCGTACGCGTCCGCCACCGGCGCGAGTGCTTGCCGCAGGCGCGTTTCGCGCGACAGGGCAGCGACGAGCTCGACGTCGGCGCCGGCCAAATTTATCGTCGCGGGCGCGATTTTCAGCAGCTCGATCTCGGTCGGCAAGAGGACGCGTTCGAGTGGAATCTCTTGCATGAGCACGTGGTAGATGTCGTGCGTCAGGCGGCCCTTATCGATGCCGAGCCCCGTCGTCGCGTTGCCTTGCGGATCTGCGTCGACGATCAAGACGCGCTTGCCGGCGACGGCCAACGCCGCGCCGAGGTTGACGGCGGTCGTGGACTTTCCGACGCCGCCCTTCTGATTGACGAGCGCGATGATGCGGCCCATCGTTATGCGGCTCCGCTCAGGTACTGCTCGAGAATGTTCAGCAGCAACGTGCGCTCGTTACGTTGGGGTTCGTCGGTGACCTGCTCGAAGAGCCAGGCCAACGCTCTTCCGACGCGCTCGTCGCCGTTGAAGCCGGCCGGCGCCTCGCCGCGGCGGACCAGCGCTGCGATGACGTCCTCGCCGTCAACGGCGAGTTCCCGGATCGAAAACGCCGGCTTTTTCGCGAGCTCGGCATGGACGCGCGCCTGGAACGCCTCGTTGGAGCCGTCGCGCTTCGGCAGCCCGCTTCCGGCGATGTCCGCGGCGCGCAATGCGAACAAGCGTTCGATATTTTCCGGTCCGACGCGGCGTATGAAGCGTCGCAGCGCCGCGTCGCTCAACGCCGGATCGGCGACGTACATATGCTGCCGGACGAGATGCTCGGCCGTCCGCACGGTATCCGAGGCGAAACGAAAACGCTCGAGCGAGTCGCGGGTCATCTCGGCGCCGGCGATCTCGTGGCGGTAGAAGTGCGGCCCGTCCTTCGTGCGCGGCTTCCCGACGTCGTGCAGGAGCGCCGATAGCCGCAGGACCGGGTCTCCCGGCGGCGTCGCATCGAGCGTGGCGAGCGCGTGCCCCCAGACGTCGTAGGCGTGCCACTCGTTCTGCTCGACCCCGATCCCCTCGGCCAGCTCGGGCCAGAGGTGCTGCAGCACGCCGGTCTCCTGGAGGAGACGAAGCCCAATCGACGGCCTCGCCGCGCTGAGCAGCTTGAGCAGTTCATCGTGGATGCGCTCGGCGGAGACCGTCGTCACGAGCGCGGCGGCGGCTCGCATTGCCTCGCGGACCCCGTCGGTGACCGAATACTCGAAGCGGGCCGCGAACTGCGCCGCTCGCAGCATCCGCAGCGGATCCTCGCGGAACGCGGCCGGCGCGAGGATATCGATGCGCCTCGCTCGGATGTCGGCCTCTCCCCCGAAGGGATCGACGATCTCGCCCGACGGCAGGGCGAGGGCGATCATGTTCATCCGGAAATCCCGCCGCGCGAGATCCTCGAGGAGCGTCACGGCCGTGCCGCTCTCGACGTCAAACTCGCGGTGGCCGCTCCCGGTCGAACGCTCCCGGCGAGGCGTCGCGACGTCGACGGTCTGGCCGTCGACGGTCAGCTTGAGCACGGCGAACGAGGCGCCCACGACGCCGACCCGGCCGAGCGGGCGAAGCCGTTGCTCGAGCGCCTCCAGCGAGAGACCGGTGACGACGTAATCGGAATCGACCGGCGGCATCTCCGCGCCGGCGAGGCCGGCCCGGATCTGATCGCGGACCCGGCCGCCGACGGCGAAGAGCGAGCCGGGTGGAAGGACGGCGGCGAGCCTTTCGTCGAGCGGCAGGCGTTTCACGGGGAACTTGACCGTGAAACAATCTCGTCGGTGAGGCCATATCGGTCGAGCATCGTCGTGAACCGCTCGTAGGAGTAGTCGTCGATCTCGGCCCAGGGGAGTCCGTAGAGGAGCGGCCCGAGCTCCCACTTCAGCGCCGGCCCCCGGAACATCAGCTGGAGATAGTGGCGCCCGCCGTGGTGGTAGGGCCCGAAGATCCGCGACCACCGAATCCGATCGTTCACCCACCCGAGCAGCCGCTCGTGGCGCACGTGGGTCCGCAGGGTGACTTGCGGCTGCTTTCCGTCACCACCGAAGTGCCCTTCGGCGATCAGCAGCCCTAAAATCACACCCTTTTCAAACTCCGAGAGCCCGTTCTCCACGCTGCCTCCGTAGAATTGTTTCACGGGCGAGTTCACCGTGAAACGCCGGGCACCTCCGCGGTCTTGCGCGGCCCGGCGGCACAGAGGGGACGTTTTGCCGGAATGCCGGGGCGACGCGGAAAGCGCTGCTGCGTCGGCTCGATCTTGCGGACGAGCACGACGCGGCGGCGCTCTCCGGCCGCCGACTCGCTCTCGATCCGCCCTCCAAGCATCAGGCAGGCGCCCTCGAGGGCGGTCCGGTCTTCGTCGTCGGAGAGGCCGAGTTGGAGAATCGCAACCCCGCCGACCGCGACGAGCGGCAGGAGCAACTCGGCGGCTGCGGCGGGAGCGGCGACGGCGCGCGCCGTTCCCGACGCGAATTGCTCGCGTAGATCGGGCCGATGCGCGGCCGTTTCGGCGCGTTCCGCGACGATCGTGGCGCGGATGCCGAGCCGCTCGCAGAACGAGGCCAGGATGCGCGCCTTCTTCGCCGTCGCCTCGATCATCGTCACGCCGATCCCCGTCGCGAGCGCCGCCGGAATCGCCGGAAACCCGCCGCCCGAGCCGACGTCGACGTACGGCTCGCGCAGAAACGGCACGACCGAGAGGCTGTCGAGAATATGTTCGGATATTTCTGGCGCGGACTTCGCAGCGGTTAGATTGACGCGGCGATTCGCCTCGAGGACGAGCGCTCCGTAGCGCTCGAGCAGCGATTCGAGGGCCTTATCCGGCGTCGGCTCCACGCGGCTGGAGCTTCGACGCCGCCGCGGCCGCCGCTTCGGCGCGCTGTTCGAGAAAGCGCCGTTCCATCGGGCTGCGCGCGAGCAAGACCGCCGCTTCGAAGTGCTCGCACGCGCGGCCGGCGCGGCCGGCGCGGAGCTCCAACTCGCCCAACGCTGCAGGAAGAAACGGATACGCGGCCAGTTCTTCGCTCTGCGCTATCTCCGCGAGCGCGGCGAGACCGCTCTCCGGTCCGCTGCGCTGCGCGAGCGCGATCGCGCGATTCAACGCGACGACCGGCGAGGGACGGATCTGCATCAGCAGGTCGTAGAGCCAGACGAGGCGGCTCCAATCGGTCTCGTCGGCGTGCGCCGCGCCCGAGTGCACCGATGCAATCGCAGCCTCGACGTGATACTCGCTCAGCGCCGCACCGATCGCCGAACGGTCGAGCAGCTCGTTGCCCTTCGCGATCATCGCGGCGTCCCAGAGCGAGCGGTCTTGATCGGCGAGCGCGACGAGATTGCCGAGCCGATCGGTTCTCGCGCGAAGACGCGCGGCGTGCAGCCACATTAGCGCGCAGAGCGCATAACTCTCGGGTTCGGCGACGAGAGGATTCTCGAGCAGCAACGCGCCGAGCCGCATCGCCTCCCGGCAGAGCTCCCCGCGCACGGCGCCCTCGCGCGACGCGCCGTGATACCCTTCGTTAAAGAGCAGGTAGATCGCGCGCCTGACCGCGGCGCAGCGTCCCGGCAGGTCGCGATCGGAGAGATCGAAGAGCCGCTTCGAACCGGCGAGCGCCTTCTTTCCACGCTCGATGCGCTTCTCGATCGTCGCGCGTTTCTGCAAGAACGCGGCGGCGATCTCCGCGCCGGTAAAGCCGCAGACGAGTTGCAGCGTCAAGGCGACCTGCACGTCTTGCGCGAGACTCGGATCGCAACACGAGAAGATCATGCGCAGCTCGTCGTCTTTAATGGATTCGGCGCTGAAGAATTCGTTAACGGTCGGAACGAGCGTCCATTCGCTGGAGAAGAGGCGCCGTAGTTCCGGTTCGAACTTCGCTGCGGTGCGCTCGCGCCGCAGCACGTCGATCGCGCGATTCTTCGCCGATTTCATCAGCCACGCCGACGGATTGGGTGGGACGCCGCGCAACTTCCATACCTCGACGGCGCGACAGAAGACGTCTTGTGCGACGTCTTCTGCGAGCGCTACGTTCTCGAGTCCGAAGATGCGCGAGAGCGCGGTTACGATGCGCCCCGACTCTCGCCGGAAGAGGCGATCGCCGATCTCCACGAGCGGCGCGGGCGCCGCTACATCTTCATGATGGGACGCACTTCGACCAGGCCGCCCACTTCGAAGATCGGGCATCCGCCGGCAAGTTCGGCCGCCTGTCCGAGATCCTTGGCTTCGACGAGCGTGAAGCCGCCGACGATGTCCTTCGACTCCGGATAGGGGCCGTCGGTAATCGTCCGGCCCTTGTCGCGAACGACCCGGCCCTCGGGCTCGAGCGGCTGGCCTTGATCTTTGAGATGACCCTTCGCGCCGAGTTCTTGGAGCCAAGCGACCCAGCGTTGCATCTGCTTCTCGCCCTCGGCCGGCGAGTCGGAGCGGCTCCCGCCGCGATACAAATAGACGAATTCACTCATTTCCACATCCTCCTTACGCCGTCTCAACGTTTCGCCGGTGCGAAAACCGACACGACGAAGAGCGAGAGGATCGCGACGTCCGAGGGCGTGATGCCGGGGATTCTCGCGGCGGCTCCGAGCGTGCTCGGCTGCCGCAGGCCGAACTTCTCGCGCGCCTCGCGCGAGAGCGCGCGGATTGCCGAATAGTCGAAGCCGGCGGGGATCGCGACGCGCTCGCTCCGCAGCGCCTTCTCGATCGCCAGCTCCTCGCGGCGAACGTATCCGTCGCATTTGATCTCGATCGCGACGCGCTCGCCGATCTCGTCGTCGAGCGGCGGGTCGAAGCAGGCCGCGACGTCGTCGAACCGCAGGCCGGGGCGCCGAAGCGCGTCTGCGATCGTACTCCCCGCATCGAAGCGCTCGGCGCCGATCTCGGCGCGACCCAGCCGCCGGCGATCGGCCTGCGCGCGACCTTCGTTCAGCGCGGAACGGCGGCGCTCGAAAATCTCCCAAGCCGCGTCGCCGACGAGCCCGATCGCGCGTCCGAGCGGGGTCAGGCGCAGATCGGCGTTGTCGTGGCGGAGCACGACGCGGTGCTCGGCCCTCGAGGTGAGCATCCGGTACGGTTCGTCGACGCCTTTCGTGACGAGATCGTCGATCAGCACGCCGATGTACGCCTGCGCGCGCGTCAAGCGCAGCGGATTCTCACCGCGGACCGCGCGCGCCGCGTTGATGCCGGCGATCAAGCCCTGGGCGGCGGCCTCTTCGTATCCCGAGGTTCCGTTGATCTGGCCGCAGTGGTAGAGACCGGCGACGAGGCGCGTCTCGAGCGTCTCTCGCAGCTGCGTCGGCGGCACCATGTCGTACTCGACCGCGTACCCCGCGCGCACCATCTCACACGACTCCAGCCCCGAAAGCGTGCGCAGCATCTCCAACTGCACGTCGGCCGGAAGCGACGTCGAGAATCCGCCGACGTAGAGCGTCGGTTCGTCCCAGCCCTCGGGTTCGATGAAGATCTGATGCGTCGGATTGTGCGCGAACTTGACGACCTTGTCTTCGATCGAGGGACAGTAGCGCGGCCCGATGCCGCGGATCAAGTCGAGTCCATAGAGCGGCGAGCGATGGAGGTTTTCGCGCACGAGCGCGTGCGTTCGCGCGTTCGTCTCGGTGATGTAACACGGCAGTTGCGGACCGGCGAAGCGCCTCTCTCCCGAGTAGGAGAAGAGCAGCGGGCGCGAACTCGGCTCTTGCCGGAGCATCGCCTCGTAATCGACGCTCTGCCGATCGATGCGCGGGGGCGTTCCCGTTTTCAGCCGCGCGGTCGGGAAGCCGAGCCTCCGCAGCGCGGCCGCCAAACCGTGCGCCGGGGCTTCGCCGAAACGACCCTCGTCGCGAACGACGTCGCCGCGAAACGATTTCCCGCCGAGAAACGTGCCGGTCGCGAGGACGACCGTGCGACCGAGATACTGCGTTCCGTCGGCGCAGAGCACGCCGCTCGCGCGGCCGCTCTCGACGACGAGATCCTCGACGAGGCCCCGCGCGATCGTCAGGTTCGGCTCGTCGCGCAGCATCGCGACGGCGAGGCTCGCGTACGAGGGCTTATCCATCTGCTGGCGCAGCGCGCGCACCGCGGGACCTTTGCTCTCGTTGAGAAAGCGCGCGTGGAGGCTGCAGCGATCGGCGATCGCTCCCATCGCGCCGCCGAGCGCGTCGATCTCCCGCACGAGCTGCCCCTTCGCGCTCCCGCCGATCGACGGATTGCACGGGAGCGTGCAGATCTTCTCCGGATCGCCCGTCACCAGCAGCGTCGGCACGCCGAGGCGCGCCGATGCCAATGCGGCCTCGACGCCGGCATGACCGCCGCCGACGACGATCGTACCGGCGTCGCTCCCTAACTTGTTAACGGCGTCGTTGCGTTGGCGTGGCTTCGCAGCCGCAGCGAGAAGGCGATCATGACGATCCCGAAGACGATGGCGTAGGCTGCGATCAACCAGATGATCGCGAGCGCGCCGGCCATCGGGAACCAGATCATCAGCACCCCGAACGCGATCGAAGCAACGCCCGCGACGATCAGCCAGATCTCGTTCGAGATCTGCTTGCGAAGCTGCACGGCCCCGACGATCTCGAAGATGCCGGTGAGGAACGCCCACGCGGCGATCGTCCAATAGAGCGCCATCAGCGTTATCCGTACGTCGTAGAAGGTAATGCCGGCGATCAGGATGCCGATCACGCCCTCCACCAAGAACGGCCACCAGGTTTGATGGGCTTCGGCGGCGCGAATCGTCCCGAGAATCGCGAGGATGCCGTCGACGAGCGCGTATGCCCCGAAGAGGATGGCGATCGCCACCCACGTCGCCCCCGGCCAGAGATAGGCCAAGATACCGAAGATGACTGCGGCAATGCCGCGCAGCAGCCACATCCACCAGTTGCGTGCCAAGACGTGAACCATATGGATTGCGCCTCCTTTAGGTCGTTTCGATCTTGCCGTTTTCGAGCAGGACGCGCTTCACCGCGCAGACGTCCGCGAGCGGGCCCCGCCACGTTTCGCCGACGAGCGCGTTGGTGAGGTTATGGTTGATCGGCGCCCCCCGCGAGAACGTTCCCTTGTCGGTCAGCGTGTAGTGCCGGCCGTTGTAGACGACGAGAAAATCGACTTCCTTTACGGTCGTTACGTGCGCGCTCAAGAAGACGACGTTGATCCCGTTCGTCTTGCCGTCTTTCGAATTGACGACGCAGCTCTGAATGGCCACGCCGAGATTCGAGTAGTTCTTTGCGCCCGCGCCGGCGGGCATCGTGAAGGCGAGGATCGCCATTCCCGACAGCGCGGCGCGCCGCAGGCTACTGGAGAACGTTGCCGTTCTCGAGATAGACGCGCTGTACCGCACAGCGCTTGGGCTTCGGTCCGTTCCAGGCCTGACCGGTGAGCGCGTTGGTCAGATTGTGATTGATCTGAGATCCGCGCGAGAAGTTGCCTTTATCGATGAGAACGTACTTGTGCCCCGCGTAGTTGACGAGGAAATCCACCTCGGTCGCGGCGGAGTCGTTGCTGTTGTAGTAGACGACGTTAATGCCGTTGGTTTGATTGTTTCCATTCGAGTTGACCACGCAGCTGGTGATCGTCACGCCGAACGCCGAGCCGTTCTTCGAGGCCGCCGCCGGCGCCGCCAACAGGCCGAACGCAGCGAGGGTCAGGAGGGTGCGCTTCATCCGTATTCCTCTCATTTTCCGATGCAAAAGCGGGAGAAAACCCCGTCGAGCACCTCTTCGGCGGCTACCCGCTCGCTTACATGCCCGAGTTCGGAAAAAGCGCGCTGGAGTTCGGCGGCGGCAAAATCGAGCGGCTCGCCGGAGCGCAGCGTTTCGCACGCGCTCTCGACGGACGCGATCGAAGCGTCCACGGCCTCGAACTCGCGGAGCGAGGCGAGATGCGGCCGCGACGCGTCGAACGTCTCGCCGCCCCACCCGGCTTGCGCGATCGCCAGCGCAATCGTCTCGATCGTTCGCTCGTCCCGCACGCTGCCCACGATCGCCCCGGGCTCGTCGCGCTCGAGCGCGCCCGCCGTTCCTAAATCGGCTTTATTGAAGAGAAGAATTCGCTCGCGGTCCCGCGTCCGCTCGAGTATCCGGCGAGCGTCGGGACCGAGCGGCTTCGAACCGTCGAGGACGACGAGCGCGATCCGGGCCGCCGCCAGCGCGCGCTCCGTACGCTCGATGCCCGCGCCTTCGAGACGGTCGGCGTGCGAGCGAATTCCGGCCGTGTCGACGAGCCGGATCGGCACTCCGAAGACGATCGCCGTCTCCTCGATGGTGTCGCGCGTCGTTCCCGGAATCTCCGAGACGATCGCCCGTTCGGCGCCGAGCAGGGCGTTGAGCAACGACGACTTTCCGGCGTTCGGCGGTCCGACGATGGCGACGTAGACGCCCTCGCGGATCAGCCGGCCGCGCTCGCCCTCGTCGCGCAGCCGCTTCAGTCCCGCGCGCACCGGCTCGAGACGCCGGAGCAGATCGCTTCGGCCCGGCTCGGGCACCTCGTCGGGGAAATCGATTGCGCCGGCGAGCTCTTCGATCGCCCGGCCGAGCGGCTCGCGCAGGGCCCGAACCTCGTCGGCGAGCGCGCCGCCGAGATTCGCCTGCGCGGCCAGCATCGCGGCGCGGTTCTCGGCGTCGATGACGCCGGCCACGGCCTCGGCCGCGTGCAGATCCATCTTTCCGTTGAGAAAGGCGCGCCGCGTGAACTCGCCCGGCTCTGCGAGCCGCGCCCCGCAGGCGAGGAGCGCGCGCACGACCTCGCGCGCGACGACCGGCGAGCCGTGAATCTGCAGTTCGAGCATCGCTTCACCGGTGTAGCTGTGCGGAGCCGCAAAGTAAATCGCAAGGCCGCGATCGAGTACGCCGCCGCGCTCGTCGAGAATCGTCGCGTACGTGGCGACGCGCGCTCGTAGCGGCGATTTCGTCTTGACCAAACGGCGCGCCAACTCGGGCACCGCGTCTCCGCTCACGCGCACGATTGCGATCGCGCCCTTACCGGGCGGCGTGGCGATCGCCGCAATCGTTTCGAGGCCCGAGCGGGCCGAAGTCATTGCGTCAACGCGGAAAGATCACGACGCGCCGCTCGGGTTCCTCACCCTCGGACTCGGTGCGGACCGCATCCGACGCCGCGAGCGCGAGGTGCACGATCTTCCGTTCCGAGGGGAGCATCGGTTCGAGTTTCTGCGGCGCGCCCTCGCGGACAACGCGTTCGAGCGTCGCGAGCGCGAGCCGCTTGAGCTGATCGGCGCGATCGGCGCGATAGCCCTCGGCGTCGATCGTGTAGTACTTGCGGTTCGTTCGCACGCCGGAGTTGAACGAGTTGTTGAAGATGAGGTTGAGCGCTTCGAGCGTGTTGCCGTGGCGTCCGATCAGCATCCCGAGCTGTGGACCGTTGATCTCGAGATACTCGCCCTCGCTTCGGCTGATGTAGCGGATGTCGACCGGCCCGACGCCCATCTTTTCGAGGATCTCTCGCAGGAGATCGCGCGCGGGCTTCGCGTCGTCGGGGAGCTCGGTCGCGACGGCGTCGTTTCTCGGCGCGCGGCGCGGCTCGCGGCGCCGCCGGGTTCCGCCGCCTCGTCCGCCGGGCGGTTTTCCGCCGATCGTGCGATCCCGGATGTCGGCGGGCTGTTCTTCGAACTCGAAATCGTCTTCGTAGAGCATCGGTGGGACCTTATGTCCTTCTGTTCTTTCGCTTCGAACGTGCGTTGCGCGGCGGTTTCGGCTGAATGGCGCCGTTGCCGCTGGGTGAGATCTTGTTGCCTTTCGCCGGCGCGGCGGCGCCGGCGGGCCCCTCGGTGATGGCGTGCTCGCTGTCGATCGCCGCGAGCGGCTGATGGTAGCGCCGCAGCAGATAGAACTGCTGCCCCATCGTGAAGATGTTGTAGGCGAACCAATAGAGCACCATCGCCGACGGCCAGTGGTACTTCCATCCGAGAAATCCGAGCATGACCGGCGATATGACCGCCATCATGCGCTGCGTCTGCGCTTGCTGCGGATCGGTTGCGGGCATGCTGACGTAGCGGACGCTCAAGTACATCGAGAACGCGTAAAGCAGAATCAGCACGAGATCCGGGTGCGCCAGGCTCGCCGCCAAGATCGGCACCCCGAAGATCGCCGGCGCCGACGCCGCGTGCGTTATCGCGCTGCCGATCCAGAGCCAGTTCTGATTCTCGAAGAGCGCCTTGTGGTTCATGACCACGTAGTAGACGCTGATGATGACGGGGTACTGGACGAGCATCGGCCAGCATCCGGCAAACGGATTGACCTTGTGCTCCTTGTAGAGCGCCATCGTCTCTTGTTGGATGCGTTGGCGGTCGTCTTTGTAGCGTTCTTGAACGCGTTTGAGCTGCGGCGCGATCTTCTGCATCGAGAGGAACGCTTTGAACTGCGCGGTGTTGAGCGGCCAGAAGACGACGCGGATGAGCACGGCGAGAATGACGAGGCTCCAGCCGAGATTGCCGATGGGCTTGTCGATCGCCATGACGGCCGCCGAGAGCGCGTTGACGATCGGGTCGAGCCACGACGCGGCGATCAGCACGTGCACGCTACGCCCTCTCGACCCGCGGCGGAACGAAGTCCACGCCGCCGGGGTGCCAGGGATTGCAGCGCGCGACGCGCGCGAGCGCCAGCCACGTTCCGTTGACGACTCCGCGCTCGCGAATTGCGGTCAGCGCGTAGTGCGAGCAGCTCGGGTAGAAGCGGCAAGCGGGTGGGAGCAACGGCGAGATCGCGATCTGATAGAGTCTGATGAGGCCGAGCAACGCAAGCCGCATGCCGTCTAGTACGCTCGGCCGAGCGCCGACGTTACCTCGGCGTGCAGATCGGCGAAAGCGGTCTGCGCCGCGATCGGGCGCGCGACGACGAGCAGGCGCATGGCGCGCGAGCGCAACGCGTCGTCGACGATTGCCGCCAAACGGCGGCGCACCTTATTGCGGATGACGGCCTTTCCGATCGTTTTGTTGACGGTGATGCCGACCAT
The DNA here is from genome assembly GCA_035541935.1 of Candidatus Binatia bacterium. Classification (GTDB taxonomy): domain Bacteria; phylum Vulcanimicrobiota; class Vulcanimicrobiia; order Vulcanimicrobiales; family Vulcanimicrobiaceae; genus Cybelea. The sequence goes on from DATKMJ010000067.1 coordinate 25,145, forward strand.
CGGCGAAAGATCGCCGGCCATCGGCTCGCTGCGGTAGATGACGAGACTCTTAGTCGAGAAGCGCCGGCCGCTCCGGCGCAAGCGCGCAAAATCCGTCCGGCGCCGCAAACTCGTGTAGCAGCGCATCAGACGGTAAGGCGATGGCGCCCTTTCTTTCTGCGACGAGCGAGAACGTTGCGTCCTTGCTTCGTCGCCATACGTTCCAAGAAGCCGTGCACGCGTTTACGGCGGCGATTATGCGGCTGATACGTCCGCTTCATAACGTCCCTTAAGGCGAAGAGTAATGCCCCACACCCTGGTGGTAGACAGCCCCGAGATTATAGCCAGCGCCGGGGGCGGGTGCAAGCCGCTTCCAGCATCGTCAGGGTTCCGGCTCCGGTATCGAGCTGGGCCCGGACCCCGATCGGCAGCACCCATTGCTGCGGAATGTGGCCCACGGGAGCCCCCGCAACAGCCGGCCGCCCGCCTCGTTGGAGCCGGTCGGCGACGACCTGCTGCGCCGGCTGGGTCGGGCCGGGGCCGACGCACTTCGTGCACTCGCCGAAGAGAATCCCGGCCGCCGCCGATAGATCCCCGGCCAGGTCGAGCTGCGTGAGCATGCGGTCGATCCGGTAGGGCTGCTCCTCGGTCTCCTCGAGGATCAGAATCGCTCCCGCCGCCGCGATCGCGTAGGGGGTTCCGGCGAGCGCGGAGCAGAGCGAGAGGTTTCCACCAACCAAGCGTCCGCTCGCTCGACCGGAGACGATCGTCCGCGGCGCCGCAATCCGCAGGCTGTAGGGCTGCACGGAGAAGAGGGCTTGCTCGAGGTAGGTCCGGGCGGCGCCGCTCCAGGACGAACCGTGCGCTCCGACCGGGCCGTGGAAGGTGACGACGCGGCTGCGCTCGGTCACGGCGTTGAGGACCGCCGTCATGTCGGAGAAGCCCATGACGATCTTCGGGTCGCGGCGGATCGCCGCGTAGTCGAGCCGGTCGAGGATCCGCATCGTTCCGTAACCGCCGCGGATCGCGACGATCGCCCGAATCTGTGGATTCCGCGCCATCGCGTTGAAATCGGCGGCGCGCGCGGCGTCGCTGCCGGCAAGGTAACCGTCCCGTTGGCGCACGTACTGCCCGAGGACCGGAACCAGGCCGAGGGACTCGACGTTCGCGACGGCTCGGGCGACGTCGTCGCCCTCCGGCGGCGAGGCCGGAGCGATCAGGCCCACGCGGTCGCCGCGCACGAGCATCGGCGGCTTCTGCATGGTCTGCGCAAGGCCGGGAACTGCCGGCGCGATTGCGGCCAGCGTTAGCGCCTCGAGGAACTCTCCGCGCGTGCTCACCGCTCGCAGGCTTCGCAGAAAGCCCGCCGTAAACTCCTGAAAGTTTTGAGCGAGTCGAACATGCAGCCTAGCCGCCGGCGCGTCGTCGTTACCGGGTTGGGCGCTGTCACCCCGATCGGCAACACCCGCGAAGACTTCTGGACGCGCCTAATTGCCGGAGAGTCGGGAATCGCTCCGATCACCGCCTTCGACGCGAGCGACTTCATCACGCGGATCGCCGGCGAGGTGAAAGAGTTCAACCCCGAACAGCTGATCGGCCGGAAGGAAGCCCGCCGGATGGACCGCTTCACGCAGTTCGCCTTCGTCGCGGCGCGCGAGGCGATCGAGGACGCGAAGCTGCCCGACGACCCCGAGTTCAAGGAACGCGTCGGCGGCGTGATCGGCACGGGGATCGGCGGGATCATCACGTTCTGGCTCAACTCCGACAAGGCGAACGAGAACGGGACCTGGTCCAAGGTGACGCCCTTCTTCATTCCGATGCTCATGGCCAACGCCGCGCCGGCGCACATCTCGATGACGTACGGATATCGCGGACCGTTCTTCGCGGCGGCAAGCGCCTGCGCGAGCGCGAACGACTCGCTCTGCACCGCCTACAACGCGATCGCCTACGGCGACGCGATCGCGATGATCTCCGGCGGAAGCGAGGCGACGGTCTCGCCGCTCGCAATCGGCGGCTTCTGCTCGATGCGCGCGATGTCCACGCGCAACGACGATCCGGCGCGCGCGAGCCGCCCGTTCGACCGCGAGCGCGACGGATTCGTTCTCGGCGAAGGCGCCGGCATTCTCGTTCTCGAGGAGTACGAGCACGCGCGCAAGCGCGGCGCTTCGATCTACTGCGAGATCCTCGGTTACGGACAGTCGGCCGACGCCTACGACATCGTCGCGCCCGATCCCGACGGCAACGGCGTGCGCCTCGCGTTCGCGCGGGCCTTCAAGAGCGCCGGCATCGAACCGAAAGACGTCGACTACATCAACGCGCACGGTACGTCGACTCCGGTCGGCGATCCCGCGGAGTCGAGAGCGATCGAGAAGAGCTTCGGCGAGCACGCCTTCAAGATCGGCGTCAGCTCGACGAAGTCCATGCACGGCCACGCGCTCGGCGCCGCGGGCGGGATCGAGGGCGTCGCCACGGCGCTCGCCGTCGCGCGCGACGTCATGCCGCCGACGACGAACTACGAGTTTCCCGATCCCGAATGCAGGCTCGACTACGTGCCGAACGTCGCGCGGAGCGCGCCGATCGGCATCGCGCTCTCGAACTCCTTCGGCTTCGGCGGTCACAACAGCGTCATCGTCTTCGGCAAGGTCCGCTAGGAACTTCAATTCGATGAGCGGCGAGAATCATCGGCGGCGCCTGCGCGCGCTGCTTCGTCTCGCCGGCGTCCGCGCGACGACCGGGCTCGACGCGTTCGAGACCGCGTTCGTGCACCAGAGCCACGCGAGAGAGCGCGGGGGCGAGTCGAACGAGCGCATGGAGTTTCTCGGCGATTCCGTGCTCGGGTGCATCACCGCGGATTGGCTCTTCGAGCGATACCCCGAGGAGCCGGAGGGCGGTCTCACGCTGCGAAAGGCCGCGATCGTTAACGACGCGCAGCTCGCGCGGACCGCGCGAAGGCTCGATCTCGGCGCGATGATGAAGCTCGGCGCCGGCATGCGCAGCGCCGGAGGGTCGGAGAACCAGTCGGTGCTCGCCGGCGCGTTCGAGGCGTTCGTCGGCGCGCTCTACCTGCGCTTCGGCCACGAGAAGGCGCGGCGATTCGTCATCGCCCAGCACGTCGATTTCGTCGATCACTCGAGCGAATCGCTGCTCGACCCGAAGACGCGCCTGCAGCACTACGCGCAAGAGCACCTCGCCGCGACGCCCGTCTACCGCGAGAGCAGCCGCGGCACGCCGCAGCGACCCGCCTTCAAGTCGCGCGTCACCGTCAACGGCGAGATCTTGGGCAAAGGCGAGGGCGCTTCGAAGAAGGCCGCGCAACAGGCGGCCGCCGAGGCGGCGCTGCTCTCGATCGCCGGCGCGAGCGCCGAATGAAGCTCAAGCGAATTCGTTCCTTCGGTTTTAAGACGTTCGCGGAGCCGACCGTGCTCGAGTTCGGCGACGGCGTGACCGCGATCGTCGGCCCAAACGGCTCGGGAAAGTCGAATCTCGTCGACGCGTTTCGCTGGGTGCTCGGCGAAACGTCCACCAAGAGCATTCGCTCGGGACGTCTCGAGGACGTGATCTTTTCCGGAAACGAGACGCGCAAGCCGCTCGGCATGGCCGAGGTATCGATCCTCTTCGACAACGCCGATCGCAAACTGCCGATCGAGTTCGCCGAGGTCGAGATCACGCGGCGCGCCTACCGCGTCGGCGAGAGCGAGTACTTCATCAATCGCACGCAGGTCCGTCTGCGCGACGTCGTCGATTTGTTGACGGGCAGCGGGCTCGGCCCGGGATCGTACGCGATCGTCTCGCAGGGGCAAATCGACGCGATCCTCACGAGCAAACCGGTCGAACGGCGCGCGCTCTTCGAAGAGACCGCCGGCATCGGACGATTCATCGCGCGCAAGAACGAGTCGATGCGGCGGCTCGAGAAGACCGAGCAGAACGCCATCCGGGTCAGCGATCTCATCTCGGAACTCGGCCGGCGCATCCCCGAGCTCGAGACCCAGATGCGCCGCGCCAAACGTTACCGGAAGGTCGTCGGGCGCGTTCGCGATCTCGAGATTCTCGGCTACTTGCGCGCGAGCGCGACGCGCCGCGCGGAGGCCGAGACGCTGCGCGAAGCCGCCGCGAAGCACGAGGACCTGCGCAGCGCGGCCGCGGCGAAGGCCGCGACGCTCGCCGGCGAGCTCGCGAACGTGCGCACGCAAGTCTATCGCGGGGAGCTCGCGCTCGAGGAGCTGCGCTCGCAAGCGCAGACGAAGCGGGCCGATCTCGCGCGCATCGATGCCGAGTACGCCGCGTCGCTCGCGCGCCGGGAAGCGCTCGAACGCCAATCCACGCAGACGACGCAAGACGTGGAGCGCGTCGAGCAAGAACGCGTCGCGCTCAACGCGGCGATCGCCGGGCTCGAAGAGCGCCTGCGGCCGCTCGCGCGCGAGGTCGAGACGGCGCGAGAGGGCGAGTTGGCGGCACAGACCGCGCTAGCGCAGGCGCGAGCGAATCTCGACGCGATATTCACGCGCCTTCGCGAGGTGGAGGCGTCGGCCGGCGAGATCGCGGCGCGCAGAGCGGAGCGCCGCGTGCACGCCGAGACGCTGCGCGCCGAGGCCGAACGGCTGGATAAGGAGGAACGCGCGGCTCGCGAGCGAGCGGAACGTCTCGAGATCGCGGCGGGCGCGGCGTCGCACAAGCTTGCAGAGCGGCAGAAAGAGCTCGCGAAGCGCGAAGAGGAGCTGCTCGCCGCGGGCGGCCTCGCCGAAGACGCCGGACGCGATGCCGCCCAGGCGCAAGAAGACGTGGCGCGCGCGCTCGCGACCGCGCGCGAGCAGTCGGTCGACGTCCGCGCCGCCGAGTCGCGGCTCCACACGATCGAAGAGCTCGAGAACTCACTCGAAGGCCACGTGCCCGGCACGCGCGCCATCGTCGAAGCCTGGCAGCGCAAAGAACTCAACGGCATCGAAGGAATCGTCTCGAATCTGATAACGACCGACGAGCGGTACGCGCGCGCGCTCGACGTCGCGTTCGGCGCGCGGCTATCCAACGTCGTCACCGCGACCTCGGAGGATGCGGAGCGGTGCGTCGAGTTTCTCAATCGCACGCAGGCCGGCCGCGCGACCTTCCTCCCGCTCGATACGCTCGCGAATCGCCAAGGGCGGCAAGCGGACGAGCAGCTCGCCGGCGTGCCCGGAGTGCTCGGATACGCGCACGCGCTCGTTCGAACGAAGCCGCGCTTCGCGGGAATCGTCAACTTCCTCGTCGGGAACGTCCTGATCGTCGATAAGCTCGAGACCGGCATCGAGCTCGTTCGCGGACGCGGTCTGCGCGACACGATCGTCACGCTCAACGGCGAGCAGATCACGGGCGGCGGTGCGATTACGGGCGGGCGCTTCCAGCGCGAGCGATCGATTCTCTCGCGGCGCTTCCAAGCCGCGACGCTGCGCGACGCGCTCGCCGGCATGCGCGCGAAGCTCGAAGAGGCGGAGCGCGCGCTGCGCGCCGCGCACCGGCACGCCGAGAGCGCGATCGAGCGGCGCGACGAAGCGCGCGACCGCCAAGCGAGAGCCGAGGCCGCAGTCGTCGGACTGCGCGCGGAGAGCGCCGCGCTCCAAGGCGAAGTCGATCGAGCGAAAGCGGATCTCGAGCACGCCCGCGGCGCGCTCGCCGAGCTGCACGCCGGCGCGGCGCGCTCCCGCGAACTCGAGCGAGAGTACGAGCGCGCGGAGCCCGAGGCGGAGCGTAGCGACGAAGAGCGCGTCCGGCTCGAAGCCGAGTTGGCGCGCGTGCGCGAGGAGATCGCCGCGGCCGAGCGCGCGCAGTCGAGCGCGACCGCGGGCGCTGCCGAGCTGCGCGAGCGCGCCGCCGCGATGACCGCAGAACGAGACGCCGCGCGCGCTCGGCTCGGCATGCTCGACGCGGACAGCGAGCGCGGCGGGCTCGCGCGCGAGGAGATGCTCGCCCAGATCGCATCGCTCGTGGAGGAGACGCGCACGAAGCACGCGCACGCCGAAGGCCTTCGCGGCGGCGTCGCATCGCTCGACGCGTCGCTCGAGCAGTCGCGAAACCAACGCGAGGAGCTCGTCGCGCGGCAGACGGCGTTAGAGGCGGAGTTGCGCGCGGCCGAGCAGGCCGAGCGCGACACGACCGCGAGCGGCGAGCGCGACCGCACGCGGCTGGCGCAGGTCGAAGCCGAGTTGGGAATGCTCGTCTCGCAGTTTGCGCAGAATCCCGCGACCGACGACGAGTGCAAGGACGTCGAGACGCGCTACGCGAGCGAAGAGGATTCGGTCGTCGACGACCTGCCGCGCCTGCGCGACGAGCTCGCGCGCCTGCAGGCCAACGTCAATCTGAACGCCGAGGCCGAGCGCGAGGAGATCGCGGGGCGCGAACAGTTCTTGCGCGCGCAGCTCGACGACCTGACGAAAGCGCGCGAGACGCTGCTCGAATCGATCGCGGCGATCGAGCGCGAGACGCAGACGCAATTCAACGAAACCTTCGCGGAAGTCTCGCAATCGTTCGCAAGCACCTACGCCCGTCTCTTCGCCGGCGGCGAAGCGAAGATGTGGCAGACGCAGCCCGAGAATCTCTCCGAGACGGGCATCGAGATCGCCGTTCGGCCGCCCGGCAAGAAAGCGATGCCGTTAGCGGCGCTCTCCGGCGGCGAGCGCGCGATGACGGCGGCCGCGCTGATCTTCGCGCTGATCGCGACGAGACCGGCGCCCTTCTACCTGCTCGACGAAGTAGACGCCGCGCTCGACGATGCGAACATCGATCGCTTCTGCGCGATGGTCAAAGAGTTCGCGATGGAATCGCAGATGCTCATCGTCACGCACAACAAGAAGACGATGGAGATGGCCGACCGCATCTACGGCGTGACGACGCGCGAGGCAGGCGTGAGCGCGATCGTCTCCGCCGAGCTGGTGCGCGAAGCCGAGGCGATGCTTGCCTGAGCACGCCTCCGGCGCGGCGCGCAAGGCCGCACTCTTCTCGCTCTCCGACAAGACCGGCGCCGCGGAGCTCGCGCGAGCGCTGCACGAACGCGGCACCGAGATCTACGCGACCGGCGGAACGCGCGCGTTCCTCGAGGAGCGCGGGGTGCCCGCGCGCGACGTCGAGGAGCTGACCGGCTTTCCCGCGCTCTTCGGCGGACGCGTAAAGACGCTCCATCCCAAGATCTTCGGCGCGATCCTCTACGATCGCGCCGATCCCGAGCACGCCGCGACCGCGCAGAAGTACGCGATTCCCGAGATCGTCGCCGTCGTCGTCAATCTCTACCCGTTCGAAGCGACGGTCGCGCGCAAGAGCTCGACCCTGCGCGAAGCGATCGAGCAGATCGACGTCGGCGGCGTCGGTCTGCTGCGCGCCGCCGCGAAGAACTTCGAGCACGTCGCCGTGCTCACGCATCCGTCGCAGTTCGACGAGTACCGCCGCGCGGTCGAATCGGACGACGTGACGCCGGCGATGCGCCGCAAGTTCGCGATCGCCGCATTCGAACGAATCGCCGAGTACGACGCCGCGATCTCCCATTACCTCGCGACCTCGGGCGAAGTGCTCCCCAGCGAGCTCCCGGGCGCGCTCGCCCTGACGCTGCCGCTCGCCAAGCGCCTGCGCTACGGAACCAATCCGCAGGAGCGCGCGGCGTTCTATCTCGATCGCGTCGATCGCCTGCCGGAGCAGCTGCACGGAAAGGCGCTCTCCTACAACAACTTGCTCGATCTCGACGCGACGCTGCGGCTGCTCTCGCGCGCGCCGCTGGGCGCGCCGTTTGCGAGCGAGCGGGAGCGGTTCGTGCGGGCGGGCGTCGTCAAGCACGCCGTGCCGTGCGGCGTCGCGCAGCGCTCCAGCGTCGCGCTGGCGGTGCGCGAGGCGCTCGACGCCGATCCCGTCTCCGCCTACGGCGGCATCGTCGCCGCGGACGCGCCGATCGACGAAGCGGCGGCCGCGTCGCTCGGCGAGTTCTTCCTCGAAATCGTCGCCGCGCCCGATTTCGACGAGCGCGCGCTCGCGATTCTGCGGAAGAAGAGAAACCTGCGCGTGATGCGCTTCGATCGCTCGCTCCCCGACGCGCTGGCGCACGAGCTTCGTCTGCGCAGCGCGCTCGGCGGCGTCCTCGCCGAAGACGACGATCCCGACGCGCCTGCGGAGACGTGGAGCGTCGTTAGCAAGGTCGAGCCCGACGCGCAGCAGTGGCACGATCTCGCCTTCGCGTGGGACGTCGTCCGGCACGTGAAGAGCAACGGGATCGTCATCGTAAAGGAAGGCACGACGCGCGGCATCTGCGCGGGCCAGACGAACCGCGTGAGCGCCGTGGAGATCGCCGCGCAGCGCGCGGGCGAGAAAGCCCGCGGCTCGGCCTGCGCGAGCGACGGCTTCTTCCCGTTTCCCGACGGTCTCGAAGCGGCCGTCGCCGGAGGCAGCACCGCGATCATCGCTCCCGGCGGCTCGATCCGCGACGACGACGTGATCGCGGCCGCCGATCGCCTCGGCGTCGCGCTCGTCTTCTCGACCTACCGGTATTTTCTGCACTAAAGGAGCGGTTGCGATGCCTCGATTTCTCCATACGTCGATCTTCGTCAACGACATGAACGAGTCGATCGACTTCTACACGAACAAACTCGGTCTGAAGCTGCTCGACGGGCCGCATCACTATCCCGGCAACGCCGACATGGCATTCGTCGGAAACGATTGGGGCGCGTACGTCGAGCTGGTCTACGATCTCGAGGAACATCCGCCGTACGAGTTGGGAAACCGCTACGAGCATCTCGCGCTCGAAGTCGACGGCGACCTGACGGCCTACGTCGCCGAGGCGAGACGGAAAGGCGTCAAGATTCTCAAGGACGTCTATAGGTCGCCGAGCGGAACGCGCGCGATCGCCTTCGTGGAAGATCCCAACGGAATTCCCGTCGAGTTGCTCGAGCCGCGTCAGCGGTAGAGAAATGGATCGTCGGGCGCCGGAATGCGCGCGACGCTCGTTGCAACGAGGCGCAGCCGGCCGCCGCGGCTCTCGACGCGGCCGTCGACGCGCAGCCACGTTCCGTTCGGGTAGGGCGGCGAGCGGTCGAGCGCGACCGCGACCGGCGCCGCGTCTGCGCGGCAGCACGTGATCGCGTAACGGACGACGGCGCTCGAGCCGGCGTCGCGCGCTAGCGCTCCGTCGAACGTCAGACGCTCGCCCGCGAAGAGGTCGGTCAGCGTCGTCGCCGTCGCGCGATACTGGGGCGGCGGCGCGCCGAGCAGCGCTCCGGCGAGCATCACGGATGGGGCGAAACGCGCGGCGGCGCACGCGGCGCGCGGACGCGTCGCTGCGGCGAGAAGCGCGGCGATCGCGGAGCACGCCAGCGGAATCGAGAGCGCGGGATGGACGAGCGAAGCGCCGCGGCGCCACGCAACGATGCCGAGTGCCGCGGCGAGCAGAGCGTATGCGAATGCATCGTGGCCGAACGCCGCGTGCGGCGCGCGCCGGAGCGCGCGCAGATCCGCGATGCCCGCGACGCAGAGAAACGCCGCCGCCGTCAACGGCGATTGCACGCGCAGCGCGCCGGCGAGCGCGACCGCGCCGAGGCCGCACGGCGAAGCGGCGAATCCGAACGCCGCGCCGGCTCCCGCGGCGGCGATCGCGGGCAGGCGAGCGAGATCGAAACCGGCCGCGAACTGCAGCGCCGCTCCCGCCAGCGCGGCGGCCGGCAACACCGCGGCGAGCTCGCCGAGCAGATGCGGCGCGCCGCGTTGACACGCGTTGCGACGCGCGCGCGCGCGATTGAGGATCGCGGCCGATGCAAGCGCCGCGGCGTAACGCGCGATCGCAATTGCGGGCCCGAACGTCAGCCACGTCGCCGCGGCCGCGGGGATCGAACGCGCCGACGGTCCGGCGCCGCATCCGCAGCCGAGATGCTCGACGATGGCGCGCCGTCGCAAGAGATGCGCCGCGGCGATGCCGGCGACGAGAAACGGCGTCGCCTCGAAGAGCGCGCTCGCGGTTGCGGCGAGCGCGGAGCGGATCGCATCGGGCGAGCAGAGCGTCGCGAGCGCCAGCGCCGCCGCTCCGTAGAGGAGAACGCGCACGCGCGACATTCACGCGAAGGCGCGCAATGGCTAGCCTGACGCTTGGGCGAAGAGGCGTCGTTATGCCGGAGAGACTCAGCGCGCCGCGCGGCACCGGAGATTTCTATCCACCGGAGTCGGGGCGTTGGAACGCGCTCGAAGCCAGGATTCACGCGCTCGCCGCCCGCTATGGGTACGGCGAGATACGCACGCCGGTCTTCGAATCGACCGATCTCTTCGTGCGCGGCGTCGGCGAGCAGACCGACATCGTCGAGAAAGAGATGTACACGTTTGCCGATCGCGGGAACCGATCGCTGACGCTTCGTCCCGAATGGACGGCGCCGGTCGTGCGCGCGGCGCTCGAGCACCATCTCGTCGGATCCGATCCGCTGCGGCTCTACTACATCGGGCCGATCTTTCGTTACGAGCGGCCGCAGAAAGGACGGTACCGGCAGTCGCACCAGTTCGGCGTCGAGTGTTTCGGGTTCGAAGGGCCCGAGGCGGACGTCGAGGTGATCGAGATGGCGTGGCAGCTCGTCCGGAGTTACGATATCGCCGACGCGACGCTGCATATCAACTCGCTCGGCGACGAGAACTGCCGTCCGCGTTACCGCCAAGCGTTGCTCGATCACTTTCGGCCGCATCTCGCGGCGATGAGCGAGGACGCGCGGCGCCGCGCGGAGCGCAACCCGCTGCGGCTCCTCGACAGTAAGGATCCGGTCGACGCACCGTTCGTCAAGAGCGCGCCCTCGCTCGAATCGTTTCTATGCCCGCAGTGCCGCGAGCACTTCGAAGCGGTGAAGTCCTATCTCGATCTTGCGAAGATCCCGTACGACGTCGATCCCGGCATCGTGCGCGGCCTCGATTACTACGGTCGAACGGTCTTCGAGATCAGGTCGGGCGTTCTCGGCGCGCAGAGCAGTCTCTGCGGCGGCGGGCGATACGACGAGCTCGTCGGCTCGCTCGGCGGACCGCCGACGCCCGCCGTCGGATTCGCGCTCGGGTTGGAGCGCTTCTTGATGATCGTCGCGGCGAGCGAACGCGGCGAAGAACCCGCGCGCCGCGGCGTGCAAGCGATCGCGCTCGGCCCGCAGGCGCGCGCCGTTCTCGTGCCGATCGTCGCCGAGCTGCGCCGCGCGCTCGACGCACCGACGTTCATGGACTACCGCGAGCGAAAGCTGCTCGCGCATCTGAAGACCGCCGATCGCAATCGAGCCCGTTACGCGCTCATCGCCGGAACGCAGGAGCTGGCGGCGGGCCAGCTGGTCTTGCGGGACCTCGAGCACCGAAGCGACCGAACGGTGGCGCTCGACGCGGCGAGAGTCGTTGCGGAGCTTCTCGTAGAAGCGGGTTCTGGATGAACGAACGGTATTCGCAGGAGACGGAGACGCTGCGCGAGCTGCTGGAGATCATGCGCGAGCACGACCTCGACACGATCAAGGTGAAGCTCGGCGACGCGGTCTACGAGCTTTCGCGCCGGTCCGAGGCCGGGATTGCGGCGCCGCAGTACGCCGCCGCGCCCGTCGCGAGCGAGCCGCGAGGCGGGGCCGACGGCGCGAACGCGACGAAGGTGCTCGCGCCGCTCACCGGCGTCTTCTATCGGGCCGCGTCGCCCGACGCCACGGCCTACGTCGAGGTCGGCGACCGGGTCGAAGCCGGCAGCGTTCTCTGCGTGCTCGAGGCGATGAAACTCTTCAACGAGATTCAGAGCGATTACGCCGGAACGATCGTGCGCGTCGTTCCCGAGAACGGCGAGCTGGTCTCGCAAGGCGACGAGCTCTTTTGGATCGAGCCCTGAACTATCACGAGAAGCGCGGCTTCGACGAGCTGCTCGCCGATCGGCGGGGCCTGCTCGACGCACCGCACTATCGCGCGCAGGTCGGAGCGATCGTCGACGCGATCGTCGCCGCGCTGCGCGCGGGCAAGAAAGTTCTCTGGTGCGGCAACGGCGGAAGCGCGGCCGAGGCGCAGCATATGGCCGCCGAGCTGTCGGGACGCTTTCTCCGCGAGCGTCCGGGCCTCTACAGCGAAGCGCTCTCGGTGAACTCCTCGACGCTGACGTGCATCGGCAACGATTACGGTTACGATCGCGTCTTCTCGCGTCAGGTCGAGGCCTTCGTTCGTGCCGGCGACGTCGTGATCGGGATGACGACGAGCGGCACCTCTCCCAACGTCGTGCTCGCGCTCGAAGCGGCAAAGGAGCGCGGCGCGGTGACCGTCGCGTTCACCGGCAACGGCGGCGGCAAGGTCGCCGAGGTCGCCGACATCTCGCTCGTCGGCCCCGACGGCTACGCCGCGATCGTCCAAGAGGTGCACCAGGTGATGGCGCACATCGTCTGCGACCTCGTCGAGCAGCGCCTGATCTTCGACGAGGGCATGCCGTGACGCCCGAGCTGATGGTGCCCGACGCGCGAACGCTCTTCGAACGCGCGGGCGGACGGAAGATTCTCGTCGTCGGCGATCTGATGCTCGACGAGTGGATCTGGGGCACGGTGACGCGCATCTCGCCCGAGGCGCCGGTTCCGGTCGTCGCGGTCGCCGATCACTCGTTCACGCTCGGCGGCGCCGGCAACGTCGCGAACAACCTTCGCGCGCTGCGGGCGAAGGTCGTCTTCGCCGGCACGGTCGGCGACGACGCGTTCGCATCGCACGTCCGCGAGCTGCTGCGCAACGAGCAGGTGGACGACGCCGGCGTCTTCACGCTCGCCGATCGGCCGACGACGCGCAAGACGCGGATCGTGGCGCACAACCAGCAGGTCGTGCGCGCGGATTGGGAGTCGACGGCGCCGTTGAGCGGGAGCGACCGCGACGCGCTCGTCGCGTTCGTCCGCGAGCGCGCGGCCGAGTGCGACGCCGTGATCCTGAGCGATTACGCGAAGGGATTGCTCGGCCGCGAGATCGTCGAGGCGGCGCGGGTCTGCCCGCTCGTGCTCGCCGATCCGAAACCCTCGAACATCGCGCTCTTTCGCGGCGTCACGTGCGTCGCTCCGAACGTAGCCGAGGCTTCGACGATCGCCGGCATCGCGATCGTCGACGACGCGAGCCTCGAGCGCGCCGGCATGCGGCTCATCGAACAGCTCGAGTGCCGCTATGCGGTAATTACGCGCGGCGAGCACGGCATGGCGCTCTTCGGCCGCGACGGCGAGCGCCTGGAGATTCCTTCGGTCGCGCGCACGGTCTACGACGTCAGCGGCGCCGGCGATACGGTAATCGCCGTCCTCGGCTTGGCGCTCGCGGCGGGCGCGACGATCGAACAAGCGATGCAGCTGGCCAACTTCGCGGCCGGCGCGGTCGTGGCGAAGCTCGGAACGGCGACGGCGTCGCCGCAAGAGATTCTCGCGCTGCTCGAACCGGCGCCGTGAACCCTGCGGACTTCTTCGGGCGCCTGCTGAGCCTCGACGAGGCGGTAGCGTGGCGCGAGGGGCTGCGCGCGGAGAAGCGCAGCGTCGTCTTCACGAACGGATGCTTCGACGTCGTGCACGCGGGCCACGTCGAGTATCTCGCCTGGGCTCGCGCGCAGGGCGACGCGCTCGTCGTCGGCTTGAACGACGACGATTCCGTTCGGCGGATCAAGGGCGAGTCGCGGCCGATCGTCGCGTTCGCGCAACGCGCCGCCGTGTTGCGCGCGCTGCGCAGCGTCGACGTCGTCGTCGGCTTCGGCGAGCGTACGCCCGAGGTTTTGATCGATCGCATTCGTCCGGACGTGCACGTGAAGAGCGCGCAGTATCACGAAGAGGAGCTGCCGGAGCGCGGCGTCGTTCTGCGCCACGGCGGCCGGATCGCGATCGCGCCGCACGTCGCCGGCGCGAGCACGACCGATTTAATCGCGCGCATCCTCGATGCGTATAGCGCTCACCGCTAACGGCCCGGGAGAGGTCGCGGGTTGGGTGCGTCCGCTGCTGCGGTCGCTCTATCGGCGCGACGCGGATCTGCGCGCGCTCGTCTTCCTCGTGCCCGACGACTACGCGACCGGATTCGAGGCGCCGATGCTGCGCGAGGAGTTTCCGCAGGCGGAGGTCGTCGAGCCGAAGGCCTACGTGAAGTTCGCGTTCGGAGGCCGGCTCGATCTGCCGCAGAGCGTCGACGTCGTCCAGTACATCGGCGGCGATCTGCTGCACGCCGCGCGCGTCCACGCGCGGTTGAAGGGGCGAGCCGCGACGTATAAGTTCTCGCGCCGAGCCTACCGGAAGCTCTTCGAGCGCGCCTTCGCCGTCGACGAACGCAACGTCGAGGAGTTCGTCGCCTGGGGAACGCCGCGCGAGCGCGTCGAGCGCGTCGGTAACCTCGCGATCGACGGCGCGCTCTTCGAAGCCTCGCTGCCGCCCGAGCCCGGCGCTCCTTCGGACGGCATCCTGATCATGCCGGGCTCGCGCGCGTACGAGGTCGAGCACCTCGTTCCGTTCTATTTCGCCGCCGCGCTGCGCGTGCTCCGCGAGCGCCCGGGCCTCCCGATCGCGTTCGCGATCTCGCCGTTCACGACGCGCGAGGCCGTTCGCGCGGCGATCGAAGCGGGCGGCCATCCGCGCATGTTCGGTCAGCGCGGGCGGTTCGTCAGCGAGGGCGATCGCGACTATCTCGCGACCGCGTCGGGCGACGTCCGCGTCCCCGTGCTCCGCAACGCGCTCTCGGCGGCGAAGCGCGCGCGTCTCGTGCTGACGATTCCGGGAACGAAGACGATCGAGTTGGCCGTTCTCGGCAAGCCGGCGATTACGATCACGCCCCTCAACGCGCCCGAGATCGTCACGATCAACGGTCCGCTGACCTATCTCAACCGGCTTCCGCTCGTCGGCGTTCCGCTCAAGCGCGCCGCGGCGGTCGCGCTCTCGCACCGGTTCCCGCTGCACACGCAGCCGAACATGGACGCTGGGACGGCGTTGATTCGCGAGGTGCACGGTACGATTACGCCCGGGCGCATCGCGCGCGTCGCGCTCGAATCGTACGACGACCGCGCCTGGCTGACGGAGTCGGGCCGGCGGCTCGCAGCGCTCTATCTCGATCATGCCGGCGCCGCCGATCGCATGGCGCGATCGCTCCTCGAGCTCGCGGCGTAAGCGTGGTCGAGTTCTCGGTCGTCATCGCGACGAAGGACCGGCAGCAGTATCTCGACCGGGCGCTGGCGTCGTTGGAGACGCAGACCGATGCGCCGGAGTTCGAGATCGTCGTGGTCGATAACGGATCGCGCGACGCGACGGCGGAGGTCGTCGCGCGGCGGGCGCGCGGTCCCGCGACGCTCCGTTACGTCGCCGCGCCGGAGCCGAACCGCGGCAAGGCCCGCAACCTGGGCGTCGGCGCGGCGCGGGGACGCTACGTCCTCTTCTGCGACGACGACGTGCAGGCGCCGCCGGGATGGATCGCCGCGCACGCCTCGGCGCATCGCGCCGGCGGCGACGTCGTCGTCAACGGCCCGATCCTCAACGTTGCGTCGTACGAGAGCCGTCCGAAGCCGACGCCCGCGAACTACTCGCGCGCTTTTCTCTGCACGTGCAACGCCTCGCTCTCGCGCGAGGCCTTCGCCGGGGCGGGCGGGTTCGACGAGGCCTTCGATCTCTACGGTTGGGAGGACACGGAGCTCGGCGTGCGCCTGCGCGAGCGCGGCGTGCGATGGAAGTTTGCGTGGGATGCCTACATCTGGCATATCAAGCCGCCCGCGGAGAACACGCTTGCCGTCGAAGGACGCAAGGCGGTGGAGAAGGCTCGCATGGCGAGGCGCTTTCTCGCGAAGCATCCTTCGAACCGAACGCGCGCCGCGACCGGCGCCCATCCGCTCAACCTGATGCGGGCGCGCTACTTCCTGCCGGATTGGCTGCTCGCGTTCTACGCCGGCGTCTCGACGAGCCGCCGCGCGCCGCAGTGGGTCTCGTCCTTCGTGCGAGCCCAGTTCCTCGACGCGATGTACGTTCGCGAGCTCGTCAGGGCGCTCGATGCCGCAGATCGCACCGAGTAAGGCGCTGCTCTACGCCGCCGGCGGCGGCATCGGCGATTCGCTGGTCGCGTCGCTCGTCGCGCGCGCGCTGCGCGAGCGCTTCACGAGCGTCGACGCGTTGACGCTCGAGGCGCACGCTCCGGTCCTCGAGCGCGTCCCGGATCTCGATCGAATCCTCATCGACGACGGCGGCGACGAGCGGGCGCTCGCGGAGCGGCTCGCGCGCGAAGAATACGACGCGTGCGTCGTCACGTGGGCGACCGCGCGGACGGCGCGCGTTCCGTTTACGGCGGGCATCGGCGTGCGGGTCGGGCAGGCGCGGCGGATCTACTCCTTTCGCTTCACGCACCGAGTCGTCGTGCGCAGCGAAGAGGGCGACGTGACGTCGCACTGGTCCGATATCCTCCTCGATTACGCCCGCGCGATCGGCTGCGACACCTCCGACAAGCAGTACCGTTTCGTGCCGACGGCGGAAGACGAGCGCGACGCGGAGCGGCTCAGCTCCGGCTCAGAGCCGTTGGTCATCCTCAATCCATGCAACGCGATCGCGTCGCGCCGAGGCATCTGGCCGCTCGAGGGATGGGCGGCGCTCGCGCGGGCGCTCCGCGAACGCCTGGCGGCGCGCGTCCTCGTCAGCGGCTCGCCGGCGGACGCGCCGATGGCCGCGGGAATCGCGCGGCTCGCGGCCGACGAGCGCGTCGTCTCGATCGCCGGAATGACGAGCATCGGGGCGTTCGGCGCCCTCGCGCGGCGCGCTCGCGCGTTCGTCGGAATTACGACCGGCTCGATGCACGTGGCGGCGGCGGTCGGCGCGCCGACGGTGGGAATCTTTCCGTTTCAGTCGGATTTTCCCGAGCGCTGGGCTCCGCTCGGCCCACGCACGGAGGTCGTGCGCGCGTCCTATCCCTGCCACCCGCGCGATACGAAGGAGCGCTGCCGCGATTACGCCTGCGTTGCGAACCTCGATCTCCCGCGCGTCTTGGCGGCCGTAGCGTCGCTCGTCTCGTGAAGCGCGCGACGATTCAACTCTGTACCTACAACCGCGCGCCGCTCCTCGCGCGGGTGCTCGACGCGTGCTTCGATCAGACGACGCCGGGCGACGAGTACGAGGTCGTGCTCGTCGACGACGGATCGAGCGACGAAACGCCGGCCGTCATCGAGACCGCGCGAGCGCGCGCCTCTTGCGCCTTCGTCGTCGTGACCCAGCGCAACGCCGGGCTGGCGACCGCGCGCAACGCCGGCATCGCGCGGGCGTCGGGCGAGCAGATCATCTTCATCGACGACGACGTCCTGCCGCTTCCGAATTTCGTCGAAGAGCATCTGCGCGCGCACGCGCGCCGGCCGCGCGCGATCGTCCGCGGCGGGGCGATCGAGGTCGCGGATCTCGACTATCTCCCGCCGCCGATCTGGAGCATCAAGAATTACAGCGGGAACTACTTCTGGACGACGAACGTCTCGGCGCCGCTCGCGACGATCCGCGAGATCGGCGGATTCGACGAGTCGTTCTCCGAGTACGGATGGGAAGATATCGACGTCGGCCTCCGGCTGCGCGCCAAGGGCGTGCGCGCCGTCTTCCACCCCGCGGCGCTCGTCTATCACTACAAGCCGCGCCCCCGGACGGCGAACGTTGATAAGATGATCGCCCAGGCGCGAGCGCAGGCCCGAACCGCGGTGCGTCTCATCCGCCGCCATCCGAATTGGCGCGCCTACCTCGCCACCGGAGTCAATCCGGTGCAGCGCCGCTTTCACGCGATGCTCCGCGCGATGCGCGTCGACGAGCGCCTTCGCAAGCGGCTCTCCGGCGCCGGCGATCGCGAGCTGCTTCCGCGCGAGGCGCGGGCGGCGCGGGCGCTGGCGAACGACGCGTATTTCGACGAGCTGGAACGCGCGCTGCGCTCGTGAAGATCCTGCTCTCGCGCACCGATCGGATCGGGGATCTGATCCTCTCGACTCCCGCGATTGCAACGGTTCGGCAATCCTTTCCGCGGGCGCACGTCGCGATCGTCACGAGCGAGCACAACCGCGTCGTCATCGAACGCAACGACGACCTCGACGAGGTCCTCGTGCTGCCCGAAGGCGCGAGCCCGCAGAAGTTCGGTGCTCGGCTCGAGGGCTACGACATCGCGATCGCGCTCGCGCCGCGCTCCGTCGATCTCCGTCTCGCCGGCGCGACGCGAGCGCCGATCCGGGTCGGATACACGTACGAGCGCCGATGGTTCGCGCGCCTCACCGCCGCGCTCTACGTCAACCGCATCATGATCTCCGAGGCCGATCCGGAACTCTGCGATCGCGATCCGCGTCGTCTCGTGCGCCACGAGGTGGATCAGTTGCTCGATCTCGTGGCGCTCGCCGGCGCTCGCGCTCGCGTGGCCCGCCTTCGCCTGGACGTCACCGAAGACGATAGGATCGTCGCGCGCGGGCTGCCGCCCGATCCGATCGTGCTCCATCTCGGCCGCCGGTGGTTCTCCGACGGAAGCACGCAGGCGGGAACGCTCGCGATCGTCCGGAGCCTCTCGGCGCTCGCGCCGGTCGTCGTCACGTGCGCGCGGGATTGCGAGCCGATGGCGCCGGCGTTCGAGAGAGACGGGCACGTCGCGCGGGTGCTCTGCGGCCTGCCGTTTCACGAGTGGGCCGCCGTGCTCGAGCGTGCGCGCGTCGTCGTGACGGTCGATACCGGCGCGACGCACGTTGCCAGCGCCGTCGGCCGGCCGACGGTCGTCGCCTTCGAGCATCACTACTTCAACCTGAACTCACAAGAATGGTCGCCGTACGGCGTCCCGCACGTGCTCGTTCGCAAACCCGCGCGCGAGAGCGACGCCGAATTGGAACGGTTCCGCGCCGAGATCGTCGACGGCGTCGCGCGGCTCATTGCGGGTCCGCCGTGACCGCGGTCTCCGTCGTCATACCGACGTACAATCGCCTCGACACGCTCGCCCACGTCGTGCCGACGCTGCTCGCGCAGGATCTCGACGCATCCGAGTACGAGCTGCTCGTCTGCGATTCGAACTCGACCGACGGCACGGCCGAGTACCTCGCGGAGGTGCGGAAGACGCACCCTTCGGTTCGGCATCTGCCGGGCGCGTACGGCGGCCGGGCGGCGGCGCGCAACGCCGGCATCGCGGCGGCCCGCGGCGAGATCGTTCTCTTCAACGACGCGGATATTCTGGCATCGCCCGACTTGATCTCGACGCATCTGCGCCGCCATCGCGAGCGCAGCGGCATCGCCGTCGTCGGCCTCGAGGTGCAAGTGCGCGACCTCGCCGAGTACGAGTACAAGCGAGTTCATCCCGAGGCTCGCGGGCATCTCCATCCGCCGTCGCGAAAAAGGCTCTCGTGGCTCTATTTTCTGACGGGCAACGCATCGGTTCGGCGTTCGGATCTCTTGCGGGCGGGATCGTTCGACGAGAGCTTTACCGGATACGGGCACGAGGACTTGGAGCTCGGCTACCGTCTGCATCGCATCGGTATCGAGATTCTTTACGAGCCGAAGGCGGTCAACTACCACTGTCAAGCGGTACCGTACGAGGACCAGAAGGAGAAGATGCGGCTCGCCGGACGTTCGACCGCTCGATTCTATCGCAAGCACCCGGATCTCGAGGTGATGCTGAACCTCGGCATGACGCCGCTCTCGCTCGGCCTGCACTCGATGCTATCCTCGATGCCGCACGTGCTCGGATTCATCGACGCTCGCGCGCGGCGCTCGCGTCTGGCGCGCGAGTTGTTGCTCCAATACTATTACGTCTCGGGAATTAAGGAAGCGCGCGATGACTCGTAGGGTGAGCTGCGGCGCGCTTCGCGCCGCCGACGCCGGAGAGTCCGTCCGGATCGACGGCTGGGTGAATCGCCGCCGCGACCACGGCGGCTTGATCTTCGTGGACTTGCGCGATCACGAGGGCCTCACGCAGGTCGTCTTCGATCCGCAGCACCCGAGTTTCGCCGAGGCCGAGCACCTGCGTCACGAAGACGTGCTGCGTGTGACCGGCACCGTGCGCGAGCGTCCGGCTGGTACCGAGAATCCAAAGCTGGCGACCGGCGACGTCGAAGTCGCCGTCGGTTCGCTCGAGATCCTCAACCGCTCGCAAGTGCCGCCGTTCCAAGTGAACTCCGACGAAGCGGTCGACGAGAACCTGCGCTTGGAGTACCGCTATCTCGACCTGCGCAGGCCGCGGATGCAGCGCAACCTGCGCGTTCGCCATCGGATCGTCAAGGCGATGCGCGATTTCTTCGACGGGCGCGACTTCCTCGAGATCGAGACGCCGATGATGATCAAATCGACGCCCGAGGGCGCGCGCGACTACCTCGTGCCCAGCAGAATCTACCCCGGGACGTTCTACGCGCTGCCGCAATCGCCGCAGTTGCTCAAGCAGATCCTCATGATCTCCGGCTTCGGGAAGTACATGCAGATCGCTCGCTGCATGCGCGACGAGGATCCGCGCGCCGATCGCCTCGTCGAGTTCGTGCAGCTCGACGTCGAGCTCTCGTTCTGCACGCAAGAGGACGTGCTCGAGGTGATGGAGTCGTGCATGCGCCACGTCTGGCGAACCGTGCTCGACCGCGATCTTCCGCCGTTCCCGCGCCTCACCCACCAAGAGGCGATCGCGCGCTACGGAGTCGATAAGCCCGATCTTCGCTTCGGTCTGGAGCTGCTCGATGCGAGCGCGATCTTCGCGCAGACGGAGTTCGCGGTCTTCCGCTCCGCGATCGACGCGGGCGGCGCCGTCGTCGCGCTGCGCTTCCCCGGAGCCGCCGCGCTGTCGCGACGCGAGTTCGACGCGCTCGTCGAGACGGCGAAGCAGTTCGGGGCGAAAGGGATGGTCTGGATCGCGCTCGCGCCCGACGGCACGAAGTCGCCCGCCGCGAAATTCTTGACGGAGTCGCACGTCGAGACGCTGCGCTCCGGGCTCGGCGCCGAGACCGGCGACGCATTGCTGCTCTTCGCCGACGCGCGCGATCTCGCGTACGGCGTTGCCGGAAAGATGCGAAACGAGGTCGGAGATCGCTGCGGCCTTCGCGATCCGAACGAGTTTGCGTTTGCGTGGGTCACCGGCTTTCCGTATCTCGAGGTCGACGAGGCGACCGGCCAACCGATGCCGGCGCACCACCCGTTCACCGCGCCGGCGCCGGGCGATTGGGAGCTGATCGATCGCGCGCCGGCGGAGATGCGCGCGCAGCACTACGACATGGTGCTCAACGGCTACGAGTTGGGTTCGGGTTCGATCCGCATTCACAAGGCGGAGGAGCAGCGCAAGATCTTCACGATGCTCGGCCTGACCGCCGAGCAGGTGGAGGAGCGCTTCGGATTCTTCGTGCGCGCGCTCGAGTACGGCGCGCCGCCGCACGGCGGCATGGCGCTCGGCATCGACCGCATCGCGATGATCGCGTGCGGCGAAGAGAACCTGCGCGAGGTTACGGCCTTCCCGAAGAACCAGGCCGGCCGCGACGTCATGATGGACGCGCCGAGCCCCGTCCCGGAGCAGCTGCTGCGCGATCTGCACCTGCGTCTCGCCCCGGACCTGCGCTAAACGAGGTCACGCTTCGCGATCGCCGCGCGTTTTGAGAGCGTGCGTTGATGAGGAGGTAACCGATGCAGATCGCAGTGTTGTTGATGTTCGCAGGCGTGTTCTTCTGGCCGAGTCCGATCGATTGGCAGATGAACCAGCAGAACGTCGTTATCCGCGGCGCGGTCGTGGACGAGACGAGCGGCCGCGGCCTTCCCGGAGCGACCGTCTACGCGACGTCGGGAGCTTTAGATGCGACGACGGTCACGGATTCAAAGGGCAACTTTATCTTCCTGACGCTTTTCCCCGGCACGTATTGGCTCTGCGCCTCGAAAGACGGCTACTCCGACCGCGGCTGCCGCCCGCGCGACGCGCAACCGCCGGAGCTCTTCGCCGGATTCGAATACGGCGCGACGATCGTGCTTCCGCGCGTCCAGACTACGGTTTTGTTCGGCGCCCCAAAACCGCGTTAGCGCGGCTGAAGATCGCGTCGAACATCGGCTCGGTGAGCTTGCCGGTGTTCGTGTTCTGCCGGCTCGGGTGGTAGGACGCGATAACGACGATGCGCCGGCGCCCTTTCGTCGCGGCGCACTCCGCACCGTGCGCGAATCTCGGGCGCGGCGGATCGAACGCGAACCCCGCGCCGTCGAGAACGCGGAGAACGGCGGAGAAGCCAATGCTGCCGAGCCCGATCGCGACGCGCAGCCGCCCGAGCGCCTCGAACTCCTCCGCGAGGTACGGCAGGCATTTGCGCAACTCGCCGGGTGTCGGCTTGTTCTTCGGAGGCGCGCAGCGCGCCGCGGCGGTAATGAGGCAATCGCGCAAGACGAGGCCGTCGTCGCGCGAGATCGCATCGGGTTGCGAGGCGAACCCCGCGCGATAGAGCGCCGGATAGAGAAAGTTCCCCGATGCGTCGCCGGTGAACGGCCGGCCGGTGCGATTGCTCCCGTGCGCGCCCGGTGCGAGACCGACGAGGACGACGCGGGCCCGCGGGTCGCCGAAGGCGGGAACCGGCTTGCCCCAATAGACCTCGTCGCGGTGCGCTCGCTTACGATCGCGCGCGACGCGCGCGGCGTAGGCGCGAAGCTCGGGACAGCGCGTGCAGCGCACGACCGCCGCGGAGATCTCGTTCAGATCCATTGCAGAAGGTCGGCGTACTCGATGCCGATCGGCGCGACGACGTAGGCGACGCCCTCGTTGCGCTGCCAGACGCGCTCGATCGCCCCGCGGGGATAGACGACGCGCACGTTGGGAGCGGCCGGATCGTTGATCGCGCAATCGCCGTCGCGGGTGAAGCCGCACAGGACGGAGATGTGGCCGTCGGAGCGCTCGAGCGGAGCGCCGGGGAGCTCGCCGTCGGCCCAAGAGTACGAGATCGCAAGCGGCAGGTTGCGCTCGATGAATCTCGCCGCGTGATCGAGGTTGCGCAGGTGTCCGACGATGCCGCGCAAGCCGAGTCGCCCGCTGTAGGCGACGTTAAACGTCCAGTTTCCGGTGCCGTTGTAGGCGCGGTCGAAGACCGCGCGCGCGGTCTCGGCGACCGAGCGATCGATACCGTGAAAGGCGTGGATCATCGAAAGGCTCGCCGGGCTGCACCAACCGCGCTCGTCGGTCTCCGCGTACTGCGAGCGCGCCGGTACGTCGAGAATGTGGGCGTCGCGCGCGTACGGCATCGAAGGCCGCGCCCGCACCGGCGACGAGAAAGCAACGACGTCGAACTCGACGCCGCTCGCGCGCACTTCGATGCCGTCGAACGGCTGCGCGGCGCGCACGACGTCGATATCGACGCGGACGCCGTCGTGCTCGGGGCTGAACGACTTGGCGCCGGTCGGCCGCCACTCGGAGTGGTCGAGCCAGTCGCCGGCCGGACGGCCCGCTCGGGCGAGGCGAAACGCGATCCGTCCGCTCGGCGCGTGCGTGTTCCAACTGAGCACGCCGCCGCGCGTCGGTTCGAAGGAGAGCCGCGCGTACTCGCTCGCCCGCATCGCCTGCGCGAAGGCGAAGGGGTTCAGATGCTCCACTGCCACGAGTTCCAACTGTCGCCGATGAACGCGGCGGGAACGTAGTTCTTGAGATCGGAGTTCATCGCCGTGTAGTTCGTCCGCCACGTGAAGAAAACGGCCGGCACGAGCTCGCGGATGCGCTCCTCTTCACGCTGGTAGAGCCGCTTGCGCGCGGCGACGTCGAACGTGCTCGCGGCCGCGGCGCTCGTCTCGTTGACGACCGGGTCGTTCAGCCACGACGTGTTCGCGCCGCGCGGCGGGATGTACGCGCCGTTCCAATCGCCGGAGTTGTCGGGATCGGGGCCGTTCGTCTCGATCGACCACTCGAGATCGTACTTCCCGGTGTAGAGCGGACCGTTCGTCGCGAAGAGATAACTGCCGGGGTAGTTGCGTATCGTCAGGTCGATGCCGACCTCGCGCAGCATCGACTGGATCACGACCTGCGACGCGGAGTTCTCTTCGTGGCCCGTCGTCGCGTAGATCGTAAGGCGCATCGTCTGCGCTCCCTTGTGCAGGAAGCCGTCGGCGCCGAGACTCCATCCGGCGCGCGCGAGCAGCCGCTTCGCGTCGGACGGATCGAAGCGATAGGGCGGCAGCGCCGGCGCGGCCCACGACTCCGGAAAGATATCGGAGACCGCGAGCCTGTCGACGCCGCGAAAGACCGTCGCGTTGATGCGTCGCCAATCGATCGCTTCGGCAATCGCGCGCCGAACGCGGACGTCGGAGAGCAGCGGCCGGCTTACGTTGATACCGAGATGGCGCCAGTCGGCGATCGTGCGCTTGTCGACCCGGATCCCATCGATCGACGAGAGTCGCGCGACCGCGTTGGGGTTCACGTTCGGATAGACGTCGACCTCGTGCGTCGCGAGCTGTTCGAAGAGCGTGTTGACGTCGGGCACGACCTTCCAGATCACTTCCTTGACCTTCGGCGGCCCGCGGAAGTAACGCGGATTGGGGACGAAGACGAGCGACGATCCGCGGCTCCACTCGCGCAACAGGTACGGGCCGCTCGAGAGCGGGCGTCCGTTGAACGGCGCGTTGTTGATGTTCGGGAGGTTTCCGAGCAGATGCGCCGGCATCGGGGGATAGGCCGCGCCGCCGAAGGCGAGTATGCCGAGAACGGCGACGTCGGGACGGCGCAGCCGGATGACGATCGTGTACGGATCGGGCGCGCTTGCCGACGCGATGGATTGCCAGCCGTAGCGCGTCTTCACGTCGTTCGCGGGATTCATCACCGCGCGATAGGTGAAGAGCCAGTCGGCCGCGGTGAGCGGCGCGCCGTCGGCCCAGACGACGCCGCGGCGCAGATGGACGACGATGCGACGGCCGTCGGGGCTGATGCCGCCGTTGCGCAGCGACGGCACCTGCGTCGCGAGATCGGGAACGTAGTTGCCGCGCGCGTCGTACCGAAGGATGAACGAAAAGAGCAGGCCGGAGATCGTATCGGCCGCGAGGGTGTGCGCGAACATCAAGTTGAGCGAGTCGGGCTCTTCGTCTTCGCCGAGGCGCACGACGCCCGGAACCGTCCACGGGTTGCGCGCCCCAAACGGCGCGACCCGCGCGTGCGCGCAGCCGCTCAGCGCGGTGAGCAATGCCAGCGCGGCGGCGATGCGCCGGGCGATCATTCGGAGGGTGAAGCGAGCGGAGTTCGTTTGACGATTCGCTGCGCGATCGCGGCGTAGAATTGCGTCGCGCCGAAGCGCACGAGATCGTCGGCCGGCAGACCGGTCTCGGCGCGGGCGCGCTCGATCTGTGCGCGCGCCTCCCGCTCGTCTAAGCCGTACGTGTTGAGCGCGATGCCGACGACCGGCGCGGGTTTGATCGCCGCGAGCAACCGTTCGTGCAGCCCGATCAGTTCCGAATAGCTCAGCGTCGGCGTTTGGTACGACTCGATCGCCGCGCGGCGCGGATCGGCGACGAGAACGAGCGCGTCGGGGGCGCTGCCGGTCATCAACGCGAGCGTTACCGCCGCGTAGGCGGGGTGGTTGATCGCGCCCTGCCCCTCGACGACGATGAGATCCGCGCCTTCGTGCGATGCGTAGAGCACGAGCTGCTCGGCCGCGCCCGCGGCAAAATCGGCGATGACGCGATCGACGGAGATTCCCCAGCCCGCAATCAGCACGCCGGTCTGACCCGTCGGAACGAAGCGCGCCTTCTTCCCGGCGGCGTTCGCCGCGCGCACGAGTTCGAGCGAAACCGTCATCTTGCCGACGGCGCAGTCGTTGCCGATCGTGAGCAGCACCGGTGCCGTTACGGCGTACGCATCGCCGGAGAAGAGCGGAACCTCGGGCGGCTCGCGGACGTCCCAGATCGCCGTTCCCGCGGCGTCGGCCGCGCGGGCGAACTCCCGATCGCGGCCGAGAATCTCGTGCAGGCCGCTGACGATCTCGAGCTTTGCGGCGATCGCTTCGAGCACCGCGGCGCGCCAACTCGGGGGCAGTCCGCCGCCCTTCGGTGCGGTTCCGACGAGCAGCGAGGTCGGCGAAAACCGCAGCGCCTCGCCGACGCTCGCGACGATCGGTGCGTCGCTGTCGAGGTGCGCGAGCACGTCGCGCACGCTCCGGCCCGCATGCGAGGGATCGACGACGGCGACGACCTCGTCGTTGCCGTAGCGAATGACGCCGTGCGCGGTCTTGGCGTCGGCGGCGAAGCGTTCGGGTGCGAGGATCGCGTAGCGGCGGATCATGCCGGCGCGACGGCGCGCACGCCGAGACCCGGCGCGTCGGGGAGCACGAGCTTACCGTCACGATACGTGACGCCGGCGAAGGGA
The DNA here is from genome assembly GCA_035541935.1 of Candidatus Binatia bacterium. Classification (GTDB taxonomy): domain Bacteria; phylum Vulcanimicrobiota; class Vulcanimicrobiia; order Vulcanimicrobiales; family Vulcanimicrobiaceae; genus Cybelea. Next base: position 51,338 of record DATKMJ010000067.1, read on the forward strand.
TCGTGCGCGATGAGCAGCGGTCCGTCGATATCGGCCCAGTCGGCCAGCGGCGAAAGGTGCGCGGCGGCGGTCGCGGCGATCGCGCTCTCGACCATGCACCCGATCATCACGCGCATTCCCATCGCGCGCGCCGTGTGGATCATTGCGAGCGCGCCGCGGATGCCGCCGGTCTTCGCGAGCTTGACGTTGACGCCGTCGACGCAGCCGTAGAGGCGCGGAAGATCGTTGGCGTCCATCGCGTCTTCGTCGGCGACGATCGGGATCGTCACGCGTTCGCGAACCGCGCGCAGTTGCTCGGGGCTCCCGGCGGGAACCGGCTGCTCGCAGCACTCGATCTCGTAACGCTCGAGCTCGCGCAAGATCGCGACCGCATCCTCGACGTCCCAGCCCTCGTTCGCGTCGATCCGGATGACGCCGCGATACCGCTCCCGAATCGCGGCGATCGTCTCAACCTGTTCGGCGCGGGTGCCGCTCCCGAGCTTGATCTTGAGAATCGGGTGGTCGCCCGCCTCGGCGAGCTTGCGCAGCGTCGTCTCAGGATCGGCGATGCCGATCGTGAACGAGGTCGTGGCCGATGCTGCCGGGTCGAGGCCGAGCAGCGCGTAGAGCGGCTTTCCGAGGTCTCTGCCGATGAGGTCGTGCAACGCGAGGTCGAGGCCGCCGCGCGCCGCCGCCGGAATGCCGGAGTGGAGCAGCCTCTCGAGCAGATAGGGATCGTCGGCGGCGAGTTCGTGCGTTTCGAAGTAGCCGGCGACGCTCTCCACCGTTTCGCCGTAGCGCTCGATCGGCGTCGCTTCGCCGATCCCTTCGCGGCCCTCCGATTCGATGCGGATCAATGCCGTGCGCGCGACGGTCTCCTCGCCGCGCGCGATCTTGAAGGGATGCCGAAGCGGGAGTTCGAGTGCCTCTATGCCGAGCGAGAGCGCCATCGCTGCGCCTTTCAACCGGGCGCCGCACCTTCCCCGGCGCGGCTTGACGCGCGGTGGTACTGTAGAGAGGCTCGACTGCGTATAGCGCGCAGCGCGCGTTGGTACCGAACCGACTAGTTGGACCTAGGGAGCATCAGCTCCGGATACGACGGTTTCTGCCGGGTCACGTACCTGCCGAGCCGGCGCCCGGGCCGCACCCACCTGCGAGAACGCAGGTTCGATCGCCGCGCGCAAGACGCTATGTGCGGTTGGGCATTTCCGTCGTTGCGGCGAGCGCCGCGCGCCAGCGGCCGATCGCGGCGGCGAGAGCCGCGGCGGTCGATGCGCCCGATGCGTCGGTGACGGCGACGTGCCCGCGAAACGCCGCGAATGCGTCGATCGTATCGGCGATCGAACGGTCGGTCTGCAGCGCGGCATCGCTCCAGAGCAGGACGGTGTTCGGCTGCAGCGCCCGCGGATCGCTCGCTGCGTCGAACCGCTGCGGCTCCGGCCCGAAGCGCAGCCACGCCGAGTCGGCCTCTTTTGCGACGCGCTTGCAGTCGTGCGTGCCGGCGGCGTACGTCTGCGGCGCGTTGCGCACCGCGATCGTGACGTTCGCGGCCTTGGCCAACGACGTCGCGGTCCCGAGCCGCTCGAGTTGCTCGCTCCAGGGAAGGTCGACGTCGCGCGCGAGGGGGGACGCGACGAGCGGGGCGCCGAGCGTGACGGCGCGGCCGAGCACGGCAGCCATCTCCCCTCGCGTCGCGCTCAAGAACGTGGCGTCCTCGAGCGCCGCGATCGAGAGCCCCCGGTCGGTCGTCATCTTCTTGACCTGAGCGAGGTAGTCGTCGTCGGTTCGAGGAAAATGCCGCACGTCTAAGACGACGCCGTCGCAAGCGAGATCGCGCGCGCAAATGTCGACGAATTCGAGTTGCGTCAGCTCGCCGCTCGCGATGTCGCGGTGAAGCGAACTGCTCGCGCAAGCAAGCTTCATCGGCGTCGGACGTTCGACCGCTCGACGTTTCTCACCCTTGCCGTTGGACGGATGGAGAAGATGAAAATCGCCCTCGGCGCCGACCACGCCGGATTCGAATACAAAGACCGCATCGTGAAGATCTTGCGCGACCGCGGCCACGAGACGATTGACTTTGGAACCCACGACGCGACGCCGGTCGACTACCCGCAGTACGGCTATGCCGTCGGCGAGGCGGTTGCGAGCGGACAGGCCGAGCGCGGCATCGTCGTCTGCGGGTCGAGCCTGGGCATCGCGATGGCCGCGAACAAAGTGCCCGGCGTCCGCTGCGCGCCGGTGACGGAGCCCTACTCGGCAGAGCTCGCGCGCCGGCATAACGACGCGAACGTCATCGCCTTCTCCGAGCGCCTGACGGGCATCGAGATGGTCGAGCGCATGCTCGACGTCTTCCTCGAGACGTCGTTCGACGGCGGCCGCCACGCCTATCGCGTCGAGCAGCTCTTCGAGTTCGGCGACGAGCAGCGCGCGCGGACGTTAAAGGACCTCGAGCGCGGTGAGGTGACCGACGCGAAGACGCCGCAGGAGCTTATCGGAGTACCGTAGGCGAAGAACGAGCCGTGGACATCCTGACGCCCCAGAACGTCGAAGCGCAAGACCCGGAGCTCTTCGCGGCGATCGCCGGCGAGGAGCGCCGCCAACGCGACAACCTCGAGTTGATCGCGTCGGAGAACTATACGAGCCGCGCGGTCCGCGAAGCGATGGGCTGCGTCATGACCAACAAGTACGCGGAAGGCTACCCCGGCAAGCGTTACTACGGCGGCTGCGAGTGGGTCGACGTCGCCGAGCGGCTCGCGATCGATCGCGTCAAGCAGATCTTCGGCGCGGAGCACGCCAACGTGCAGCCGCACTCGGGCGCGCAGGCGAACATGGCGGTCTTCATGGCGGTGCTGACTCCCGGCGATACGGTGCTGGGCATGTCGCTCGCGCACGGCGGCCATCTCACGCACGGCACGAAGGTCAGTTTCTCCGGCAAGCTCTACAACGCGATTGCGTACGGAGTCCGTAAGGAGACCGAGCTCATCGATTTCGACGAGGTGCGCGCGCTGGCACGCGAGCATCGCCCGAAGTTAATCGTTGCGGGCGCGAGCGCCTACCCGAGAACGATGGAGTACGCCCCGTTCCGCGAGATCGCCGATGAGGTCGGCGCGAAGCTCATGGTGGATTTCGCGCATATCGCCGGTCTCGTCGCCGTCGGCCTTCACCCGTCACCGGTTCCGCTCGCGGAGTTCGTGACGTCCACGACGCACAAGACGCTGCGCGGACCGCGCGGCGGGTTCGTGCTCAGCACGAGCGAGTGGGCGCAGCTGGTCGACAAGAGCGTCTTCCCGGGAATCCAGGGCGGACCGCTGATGCATACGATCGCCGCGAAGGCGGTCGGATTCCACGAAGCGCTGCAGCCCGAGTTCGTCACGTACCAGCGTCACGTGATCGAGAACGCGAGCGTCATGGCCGAGGAGTTCGAGCGAGCCGGCCTGCGACTCGTCGCGGGCGGCACCGACACGCATTTGATTCTGCTCGACGTCTCGGTGAAGGGCCTGACCGGCAAAGCGGTCGAGGCCTATCTCGACGAGATCGGCATCACGGTGAACAAGAACGCGATTCCGTTCGATCCGCAGAAGCCGATGATCGCCAGCGGCATCCGCATCGGAACGCCCGCGATCACCGCGCGCGGGCTGCGGGCGCAAGAGTGCCGGGAGGTCGCGCGCATTATGTGCGCGGGCCTCGGCGACATCGAATCCCGCGCCAACGTCGAGCGCCTCCGCGACCGCGTGCGGGAGCTAACGTCGCGCTACGACGTACCCTAAGTATGAGGGTACGCGCTAGACCGCTCGAACCATAGAATCCCAAGCGTCATCAGAACCGCGCCGCCGGCGACGGCCGCGACCCGCGGCGTCCGCTCCCGCTACGCACGCCGCGTCTTTGCGGTGAGCCAGCGCGGCAGCAGACGCGCGACGATAATGGCGATGACGGAGACGATCGCTGCGGACGCGATCGTGATGGAGTGCTTGCTCAGCACCAGATAGGTTCCGGCGCAGAGACCGAAGAGTATCGCGAATGCGAGCCGCGTCAGTTGTTCGACGCCCCACCGAATGTCGTCGGGCGGCAGTTCCGCACGGCGCGCGATGAGGCCCACGAGCAGCATCGTGCCCACCAGCGAGTAGACGACCACGAGCGAAAAGACGCACAGGCCGAGAAAGCGGCCCGGATTCTCGCCCAGCTCTGCGATGCGAAACGTGCTTTCGAGGAAGTAGAGCGTGAGGATGAGGCCGCAGAGCATCGCGAAGTTGAGGACGACCATCGGCATCGTGAGCGCGAAGAACGTGCTGAAGGTCCGGTGGTGCAGCCACCAGAGCACCGCGATGAAGACGAATGCCGAGATGAAGAACGTCGTGCTCGCCCAGACGCTGAACATGTCGGCACCGCTCCTGGGCAGCACGAGGTTGAGCCCGAGTTGCGCGAGACAGAAGCCGATGACGATGTCGGAAAAGCCCTCGAGGCGGTGGATTGTATGCTGCGCTTTGTCGGGATGCATCGTCCCTTACGGCGGGATCCCGTAGAGCGTCCCGTGGCCGTACGCGCCGCCGCCCGTCGTCGTTCCATACAGGGTGCCGTTGACGTCGACGAGCGCGGAGCCCGGGCCGCAGCCGTCGGAGCCGCCCCGGAATTGATAGAGCGTCGTCAAAAGGCCGGCCGGCGTCAATTTAAAGAGGGTTCCGCAGAGATGCGCGCCTCTGCCGGCCGTCGTTCCGTAAAGGTTGCCGTCGACGACGATCAGGCCGTTGGGTGCCTCGCCGTCGTTGCCGCCCGTGAAATTGTAGAGCACCTTCTCCTTACCCGAAGGAGCGATCTCGAAGATCGTTCCGCAACCGAAACCCGATCCCGAGTACGCACAGTCGGAGTTGCCTCCCGATAACGTCGAACCGTAGAAGTCTCCGTCGAGCGCGACGAGGCCGGTCGCCGGAATCGCGCCGTCGCGGCGCGAGTCTCCGAACCCGTGCAGCACCGTCACGCTTCCGGAGGGCGTCATCTCGAAGACGGTGCCGCAGCCGCCGGAGTTGTTGCAAGCGTCGCCGCCGCCGACGCTCGTCGTCCCGTAGAGATTGCCGCCGAAGGGCAGCAAGCCGCCTTGCGGCGATCCACCGCCTTTGCCGCCGGCGAACGTGTAGAGCGTGGTTACCGTGCCGGAAGCGTTCATCTCAAAGATCAGTCCGCAACCGGGAAGATCGGCGTAATAGCACTGACCGGCTCCGCCGGCGGCGGCCTCACCATAGATCGTCCCGTTGAACGGCGTGAGGGAATTCGGCGCCGCTCCGCCCGCGTTGCCGGCAAAGCTGTAGAGCACGCTCTCCGATCCCGACGGCGATGCTTCGAAGATCGTTCCGCAGCCGCTCGTATTGGTGGATTTGCACGCCGCGTCTCCGCCGTACGTCGTCGTGCCGAGCAGATTGCCGCCGGATTCGATGAGCGAGCCGGGCGCTTCGCCGTCGGGCACCGAGGTGAAGACGTGGAGAACGCGCTCTTGCGCAGACGAGTTCACGGCGTAAACGGTGCCGCAGCCGTGCACGACGACGCATCCGCCGTTGCCGCCAAGAACGGTCGTGCCGTAGAACGCGCCGTTGACGACGATCGGAGCGGCGGCCGGAACCGCGCCGTCGTTACCTCCGGCGAACGAATAGATGACCGTCTCGCTCGTGATCGGGCCGAGGCCTGGGGCGCCGCTCGGCGACTGCGACCCACCGCATCCCGTGAGAACCGCTGCCGCGAAGCAGACGCACGCGCCGCGCCGATCCATGCCCCGTCGTTCGCCGCCGAGTGACGGCCTACTTGCAGAGGCATAAGAGCGCGCGCTACTAAAGAGAGCGAGATGCGTCCAGGCTGGGACGAGTATTTCATGCAGATCGCACAGACGGTGGCGACGCGGGCGACCTGTCCGCGCGCCTCGGTCGGCTGCGTGCTCATGCGCGAGCATCGCATTCTGACGACGGGCTACAACGGCGCGCCGCGCGGCGTCGCGCACTGCACCGAGGTAGGCTGCGCGCTCGTCAACGATCACTGCTTGCGCGCCACGCACGCCGAGGCGAACGCCGTCGTTCAGGGCGCGCTGCACGGCGTCAGCCTGCAGCACGCGACCGCGTACTGCACGCACCAACCCTGCGTCAACTGTTCGAAGCTCCTGATCAGCGCGGGCGTCGTGCGGATCGTCTACGGCGAGCCGTATCCGGACGCAGTCGCGAGCCAGCTGCTCGCCGAGGCCGGCGTCGCGCTCGTCGCCTACGCCGCGCTCGAGGGCGCGCGCGGATGAGCGAGCATCACCCGAGCGCCGGCATACTCTACGCCGCGGCGTTCGCTATCGCCGCGATCGTCAGTCTCCTGGCAACGCCGCTCGTCGTGCGGCTCGCGCTGCGCTTGGGAATCGTCGACAACGATGGCGCCGATCGCCGCATGCACGATCAGCCCAAGCCGCGCGTCGGCGGCATCGCGGTCTTCTTCGGTTTCGCGTTCGCGCTCTTCGCCGTGCTCGGCGTCTCGTTCGCATCGCCGCTCGGGCTCTTGCCCGCGGCCGATCAGTTCGACGCGGTCCACCGGCTCGTCGGGCTGCTCTTCGGCAGCCTTCTGATCCTCGGCGTCGGCATCTGGGACGACGTGATGCAGATGCGCCCGCGCAACAAGCTCGTCGCGCAGGTCGTCGTCGCGTTGATCTCGATGCTCTACGGCTTCGTCATTCCGGGGATCAACAATCCGTTCGATCACAATCCGGGAACGAACTGGATCGACTTCCCGCTCTGGCTCGGCGTGCCGCTGACGCTGCTCTGGTACGTCGGGATGATGAACGCGATCAACTTTCTCGACGGCCTCGACGGGCTCTTGGCGGGCGTCGCCGCCATCTCGAGCCTCTTCCTCTTCGTGATCGCCGTGCTGCACGGCAATCCGGTCGTCGCGCTCGTCGTTGCCGCGCTCACCGGTGCGGCGCTCGGCTTCCTTCCGTATAACTTCAATCCGGCGCGCATCATCCTTGGCGACGCCGGCTCGCTCTTCATCGGCTACGTCTTCGCGACCGTCTCGATCATCGGCGCAAGCAAGACGGCGATCGCGATCAGCGTCGTCGTGCCGCTCTTGGTGCTCGCGTTGCCGGTGCTCGACACCGCGGCGGCGATCGTGCGGCGAGCCCGCAGCGGCAAGCGGATCACCGAAGCGGATCGCGGCCACTTTCATCATCAGTTGATCTTCCGTTTCGGGCTCAACGTGCGGCAGGCCGTGCTGCTCCTCTACGCCGTCTGCTTCGTGCTGGGCGCGGTCGCGCTCGCCTTCTCCGGCGAGTTCACGCACGTCTTCCATCGCGCGTAGCGACGGCCGCACTGTGACCGACCGGCTGAAGGTGATGAGCGTCTTCGGGACGCGCCCCGACACCATTAAGATGGCGCCGGTAGTGCGCGCGCTCCGCGCGCACCCGGAGATCGACGATCTCGTCTGCGTGACGGCGCAGCACCGCCGGATGCTCGACGATCTCCTGAGGCTCTTCGGGATAACGCCCGACTTCGATCTCGACGTCATGACCGAAGATCAGACGCTGACCGACGTGACGACGCGCGTGCTCTCCGGCATGGAGGGCGTCTTGCGCGAAGCCGCGCCCGACGTCGTGCTCGTTCACGGCGACACGACGACGAGCACCGCGGCGGCGCTCGCGGCGTTCTATCGGCGAATCGCGGTCGGGCACGTCGAGGCCGGCTTGCGCACGAAGAACCGTTGGCTGCCCTATCCCGAGGAGATGAACCGGCGCCTCACCGCGACGATCGCGTCGTACCATTTCGCGCCGACGCCGCTCGCGCGCGAGCACTTGCTCGCCGAGAACGTCGACGCGGCAGACATCGTCGTCACGGGAAACACGGTGATCGATGCCTTCCTCGAAACGGCCGCGCGCGCCGATCTTCCGCAGCCGCCCGGATGGGGCGCGCTCGATCCGCAGCGGCCGACGATCGTCGTGACCGCGCACCGTCGCGAGAATCACCCGCACATGCGCGAGATCTGCGACGCGTTGCGCGAGATCGCCGCGGACGCATCGCAGCCGCAACTCTACTGGCCGGTGCATCCGTCGCCGCGCGTCGCACCGGTCGCGCACGAGATCCTCGACGGCGTCGCCGGCGTCGTCTTGGTCGAGCCGATCGATTATGCGGAGATGGTCGCGGCGGTCAAAGGCTGCGCGTTCGTGCTCACCGACTCGGGCGGTCTGCAAGAAGAGGCTCCGTGTCTCGGCAAACCCGTGCTCGTGATGCGCGAGGAGACGGAGCGCCCCGAGGGTCTGCTCGCCGGAACGCTCGAACTGGTCGGGCCCGATCGCGGGCGCATCGTCGCGGCCGCGCAGCGCCTTCTCCACGATCCGCGCGTCTACGGGAAGATGGCCCACGCCGTGAACCCGTACGGCGACGGACGCTCCGCCGAGCGAATCGCGCAGTGGCTCTGGGCGCGGTTGCGCGGGGGTGCGTACCCGCAGCCGTTCAGTCCGTGAAATCGGTCCTGCCGGTCCTGGGTGCGGGCGGCACGTTCGCGGTTACGACGGTGGCCGGGCTGCTCGCCGGAATATGGCTGGCCGACCGGGCGAGGGCGCCGGTCTTGGCCGCCGTCGGCCTCTTCGCCGGCCTGGCGATTGGAGGCTACACCGCCTACCGGCTTCTCCTGCGGTCGCTGTAATCGGAATGCAGGAGGAAGGGGTCGGCAGGCGTAGGTACAGCGACGCCGACGCGGCGGCCGATCTCGCTGCTTACTTCAGGCTCAAACGGGCGGTCTCGGTCTGGTCCCTGGCGAGCGTCGCCGTCGTGACACTCCTGGTGGTTCGCTGGCTCCCGTTCCCGGCGTTGGCACTCGCGACGGGAGGGCTGTGTGGGGTGATCAACGCCCAGCTAACCGGAAGCAGCGGCGAGTTGCTTTTGAAGAACCGGACCGTGGGGCTCTTCGTCTTAAGTAGTTTCCTGCGAATCGGGGTCTTCGGTATAGTCCCGGTGGCGTTCGCCGTGCACGGTCCGTGGTGGTCGATGGCGTGGTATTTCGCCGGTTTTTTTCTCCCGTTAGCGTTATTTGCGGTTGGCGCGCTCCGCGCATTCGAGCGAAAGTAGAACGAGAAAACCTTCGTGCAAGAGAACCTAGGCGAGCATCTCCTCTGGCACGTGCCGGTGCTGGGGCCCGTGCATGCGGATACGATCGTTACGACGTGGATCGTCATGGCGCTCGCACTCGCCTTCTTCGCGTGGGTAGGCGCGAGCTATCGTCATCCCAGCCAGACCAAACGTCAGGTCGTAGTCGAAGGCGTCGTCAACTACGTCGCCGATCTTGCGACGAGCACGCTCGGGAAGCGCGGCGAGCCGTTCGTTCCGTTTTTCATCGCCCTCTTCGTCTTCATCTTTTTGCTCAATCAGTTCGGCATGCTGCCGTTGCGGGCGCTGGGGCTTCCGGTCGGCGGCTCTCCGACCGCCGACCTCAACACGACGGTTCCGCTGGCTCTCACCGTATGGCTGGCGACGTGGCTCTTGTTCCCAACGTCGCACGCAAAACATTTGGTCCAGCCGTTTGCTTGGCTTCTGCCGATCAACCTCATCGAAGAGTTTTCGCGGCCGCTGACGCTCGCGGCCCGTCTCTTCTTCAACATCTTCGTCGGCGAGTTGCTCTTCCTGATCGTCTCGTCGATCATCCAAGCGCACATCACGATCGGCGCGCTCAATCTCTCGCTTGCGGTAACCGTCGCCCCGTTCTTCATTCAGTTCTTTAACTTTTTCGTCGGCACCGTCCAAGCGTTCGTTTTTACCCTCTTGGCGATCGTCTATTTCTCGCTGGCGATCGGCGAAAGTCATTAAGAAAGGTTACGTCCTTGAGTCCTGAAGCGTTAGTAGCCGCGTTTACCCTGCTGGCGTTCGGCATCATCGTCGCCGGCGTCGCGTTCGGTTCGGCCATCGGCGACGGCATCGTCGCCAGCAAGGCGGTCGAGGCGATCGCCCGTCAACCCGAAGCGCGTCCGAACATCATGACGTTCATGTTTCTCGGCGTCGGCGTGCTGGAAGCGTTCCCGATCATCGCGTTGGGTCTCGCATTCTACATGATCTTTGGCTTGGCGCCGCTGGCGGCGCTCATGGCGAAGGTGACGGGCCACTAAGACTCGATGTTCCTATCTCTCGACGGAACGCTCGTCGTTCAGCTGATCAACTTCGCGATCTTCTTCGCGTTGTTGAACGTCGTCTTTCTGCGCCCCGTCAGCCGCGCGATCGTGAAACGCCGCGCCTACATCGACGGCCTCGTCGCCGACTACGACCGGTATCAAGAGGAAGCGCGGAAGCTGCGGGAAGAGGCCGAAGCGGTTCGTTCCGCCGCTCGTCGTAAGGCCGAGCACGGCATCGCCGCGGCGCGGGCCGCGGCGTCGAACGAAGCCGCCGAGATATCGAGGCGGTACGCGCAAGAGACGAAGAGCACCGTCGAGGCCGCGCAGAGCATTGTCGCAGCCGAGCTCGAGAAAGCGCGCGTCGGTGAGGGAGAGGTCGTGCGCCGGCTCGCAAACGTCATGCTCGATCGGGTCGTGCCGGAGGCCGCTCGATGAGCGACGCGCAGTTCTACATCAAGCTCGCGCTCTGGAGCCAGGTCGTCTCGTCGGCCGTCTTCATCGCCGCGCTCCTCTACGTCTGGTTCCGTTGGATCGTTCCGGTCGTCATGGCCGCGCAGGAACGCAGCAATCGGCAGATAGCGGAAGCCGAACGCCGCCGCGACGAGGTCAAAGGCGCGCTCGAGACGCTGCGGCGCGAGATCGAAGGGGCGCACCACGACGCAAAGCTGATCGAGGCGCGCGCGGAAGAACGGGGCGATCACGAACGGCAGGCGCTGATCGACGAGGCGACGGCCGCGGGCGAGCGCGCGCTGCAAGACGCCGGGCGCGAGCTGGAACGGGGGCGCGCCGCAGCGCGAACGCTCCTGCGCGACGAATTGTTCGAGCGCGCGCTGGCACTCGCCCGCGCCGACGCCGCGCGCACCGTCGACCGCGCGCTCGACGCGCGGCTCGTCGAGCGCTGCGTCGGTTCCCTCGAGCGGGCCGCGCATGGTTAACCAGACGCTCGCGCGACGCTATGCGATCGCGATCGCCGCGGTAGCGCGAGAGCGCAACGCCGTCGAGCGCGTGAGCGCCGACCTGCGAGCCGTCGCGGCCGCCATCGGAGCCCCCGGCATCGTACGCGACTTCTTCGAATCGCCGGTGATCGATCGCCCCTCGAAAGAACGTCTGCTCGCAAAGGTCTTCGCGGGAAAGCTTCACGAGGTCGCGCTGCACTCCGTATTGCTGCTCGTTCGCAAACGGCGCGAGAACCTGCTGGCGGCGATCGTGGCCGAGTATCTGGCGCTCGAACGAGCGGCGCGCGGCGTCGAGTTGCTGACCGTCGAATCGGCGCGTCCGCTCGAACGCTCCGAGGTGACGAGCCTCGTCGCGCGGCTCGAAAGCGTCTACGGAAAGAAGTACGAGGTGACGGAGGTCGTCGATCCCGAGTTGATCGGCGGTCTGCGCATCATGATGGGCGACCGCCGCATCGACGCTTCGATCGAAGGGCGCCTCGAAGCGCTCTCGCGCGAGCTCGCGCAAACATCGTAAAGAACGCACGTAAAGAAAGTTGACGAATGATAAACGCTGACGAAATCGCCGGCATTCTCAAACAGCAGATCGAGCAGTTCACGACCGAGGTCCAAGAGGACGAGGTCGGCACCGTCATCGAGGTCGGAGCGAACCTCGCGCGCATCTACGGATTGCGCGGCGTGCGCTCGTCGGAGCTCGTCGAGTTCTCAAACGGGCTGCAAGGCGTCGCGCTCAACCTCGAAGAGGACAACGTCGGCGTCGTCATCATGGGACCGGACGTCGAGATCAAAGAGGGCGATCGCGTGCGGAGGACCGGGCGCATCGCTTCGGTTCCGGTCGGCGAAGCGCTGCTCGGCCGCGTCGTCAATCCGCTCGGGCAGGCGATCGACGGTAAAGGCGAGATCGAGACGACGCGCTATCGGACGATCGAGAACATCGCGCCGACGGTCGTGCAGCGCCAACCGGTCAAACAGCCGCTGCAGACGGGAATCCGCGCGATCGACGCGCTGATCCCGATCGGACGCGGCCAGCGCGAACTGATCATCGGCGACCGTTCGACGGGCAAGACGGCGATAGCGATCGACACGATCATCAACCAGCGCGGGCGCAACGTCTTCTGCGTCTACGTCGCGATTGGTCAGAAGAACTCGACGGTAGCCGCGCTCGCGCAGACCCTCGAGCAGAAGGGCGCGATGGCCTACACGACGATCGTCGCGGTTAGCCCATCGGAGGCGGCCGCGCTGCGCTGGCTCGCGCCGTTTGCCGGATGCGCGATGGCCGAAGAGTTGATGTACTCCGGCAAAGACGTGCTCATCGTCTACGACGATCTCACGAAGCATGCCCAGTCGTATCGCGAGATGTCGCTGCTGCTACGCCGTCCGCCGGGCCGCGAAGCCTATCCGGGCGACGTCTTCTACCTGCACTCGCGCCTGCTCGAGCGCGCCGCGAAACTCTCCGACGAGATGGGCGGCGGCTCGCTGACGGCGCTGCCGGTCATCGAGACGCAAGCGGGAGACTTCTCGGCATACATTCCGACGAACGTCATCTCGATCACCGACGGTCAGATCTACCTGACCCCGCAACTCTTCTTCCAAGGGATCCGGCCGGCCGTCGACGTCGGCCTCTCGGTCTCGCGCGTCGGCGGCGCCGCGCAGACGAAGGCGATGAAATCGGTCGCGGGTCAGCTCAAACTCGAGCTCGCGCAGTATCGCGATCTCGCCGCGTTCGCGAAGCTTTCGAGCGATCTCGACAAAGCGACGCAGATGCAGTTGATGCGCGGAGAGAAGCTCACCGAACTTCTCAAGCAGCCGCAGTATCAGCCGCAGGCGACCGAGGACCAAGTGGCGATCATCTACGCCGCGACGCACGGCTTCGTCAACGACGTGCCGACGGTGCGCCTGCAGAGCTGGGCGGCCGGCATGATCGACTTTCTCCACGCGAAGCATCCGGAGATTGCGGCGGCGATCGCACAGAGCGGCCAGCTTCCGGAGGAGACGCAGAAACAACTCGACGCGGCGCTGACGGAGTTCAACCAGAGCTTCTAATGAGCGAACGTTACGGTCGTTTGGAACGTCGTTGTGAGTGGCTGGAAGGCGCACGGATGCGCCGTGTCATTCTGAGCGAAGGCGGGAGGCCGTAGTCGAAGAATGGCGACCGTCAAGGATCTGCGCGACCGCATCCGGTCGCTCAAGAATACCCAACAGATCACGAAGGCGATGAAGCAAGTCGCCGCGGCGAAGATTCGTCGCGCGGAAGCGGCGCGGAAGCGCGCGCGTCCGTACGCCGACGCGCTGGCCGAGATGCTCGCCGATCTCATGGCGGCGGTCTCGTCGGTCGACCATCCCTTCATGAAACCCGGCAAGGGAGGCGCGCCTCCGGGCGTGATTCTCATCAGCGCCGACAAAGGGCTCGCCGGCGCCTTCAACTCGAACGTCATCGCCGCGGGCGAAGCGTTCGCGCGCAGCCGCGGAGGCGCGCGCTTCTACACGATCGGCTCGAAGGCGCGCAACGCCGTGCGGCGGCTCGGCGTCGCCGACGCGCCGTCGTGGCTCCTCGCCTCGGATTCGAAGGTCGAAACGGCGCGCGAAGTCGCACGGCGAGCGGAAGCCGATTTTAACGCCGGGACGATCTCCGAGATCGTGCTCGTCTCGCAGCGCCTGCTCTCGATGATGTCGCAACGCCCCGCGACGACCAAACTGGTTCCCATTCAAACGACCGTATCGGCAAGCGAGCGTAGCGAGCCCAGTCCTGAGCGCAGTCCTGAGCGCAGCGCAGCGGAGCCGAAGGGGGGGTCGAAGGGAGCCATCGAGTTTGCGCCGTCGCCGGAGTTCGTGCTCTCGCGGCTGCTCCCGAAGTACCTCGAGTTCACGATCTACTCGGCGATGCTCGAGACCGACGCCGCGTTCTTCGCCGCGCAGCTCGTCGCGATGACCAACGCGACCGACAACGCGTCGAAGCTGATCGACGAGCTGACGATCGCGATGAACAACGCCCGTCAGGCGGCGATCACGAAGGAACTGCTCGAGATCGTCGCCGGCGCCGAAGCCTTGGGCGTCGAGTAGACGCACCGCAACGAACCACACGCATCTGAGTAAGGAAAACGGAGAGAATGCCTGCTGATACCGGTAAAGTCGTTCAAGTGCTCGGCAACGTCGTCGACGTCGAGTTTACGCCGCAGACGCTGCCGCACATCAACGACGCGCTGCGCGTCGGGGTCAACGAGGATACGCACGCCGCGGGCGCCGCGCAGGGCGTCGATCTCGGCGGCACGGCGATGGCGCCGCGCGAGTTGACGCTCGAAGTGCAGGACGAACTCGGCGACAATCAAGTGCGCTGCCTCGCGCTCGGCTCGACCGACGGTCTCGTTCGCGGCGCGGCGGTGCGCAGCACCGGCGGACCGATTCAAGTTCCGGTCGGCGAAGGCACGCTCGGACGCATCTTCAACGTGCTCGGCGAGGCGATCGACAGCGACGAGCCGGTCAAGGCCGCCGCCATGTGGCCGATTCACCGGCCCGCGCCGGCGCTCAAGCATCAGGAACCGACGGCGCGCGTCTTCGAGACGGGGATCAAAGTCGTCGACCTGATGGCGCCCTACACGCGCGGCGGAAAGGTCGGTCTCTTCGGCGGCGCGGGCGTCGGCAAGACGGTGCTGATCCAAGAGTTGATTCGCAACATCGCGTACGTCCACAAGGGCTTCTCGGTCTTCACCGGCGTCGGCGAACGCACGCGCGAAGGCAACGATCTCTGGCTCGAGATGAAAGAGTCGGGCGTGCTCGCGCAAACGACGCTCGTCTTCGGTCAGATGGACGAGCCGCCGGGGGTGCGTTTCCGCGTCGCGCAGACCGGCGTGACGATGGCCGAGTACTTCCGCGACGAACTCGGGGCCGACGTCTTGCTTTTCATAGACAACATCTTCCGCTACATGCAGGCGGGCTCCGAAGTCTCGGCGCTCATGGGACGCATGCCGTCGGCGGTCGGCTATCAGCCGACGCTCGGCACCGACATGGGCGTGCTCGAAGAGCGCATCACCTCGACGCGCAAGGGTTCGATCACCTCGGTGCAGGCGGTCTACGTGCCGGCCGACGACTATACCGACCCGGCCGTCGCGACGACGTTCGCGCACCTCGACGCGACGACGGCGCTCTCGCGGCCGATCTCGGAGTTGGGTATCTATCCGGCCGTCGATCCGCTCGCCTCGACCTCGCGCATCTTGGATCCCGCAATCATCGGCGAAGAGCACTACGAGGTCGCGCGCGGCGTGCAAGAGGTGCTGCAGCGCTACCGAGACTTGCAGGACATCATCGCGATTCTCGGCGTCGAGGAGCTCTCCGAGGACGACAAGATCGCGGTCGCGCGCGCGCGCCGCATTCAGCGATTCTTCTCGCAGCCGTTCTTCGTGGCCGAGCAGTTCACGGGCCGCGCCGGCAAGTACGTCAAGCTCTCGGAGACCGTCGCCTCGTTCAAGGAGATCCTCGAGGGGAAGGTCGACGATTTGCCCGAGGGCGCGTTCTTCTACGCCGGCACGATCGACGAAGTTCGCGAGAACGCGCAGCGGATGGCGCATGCCTAGCACGGTCCCGTTCAAGCTCGTGACGCCCGCCGAGGTCGTCTTCGACGGCGACGCCGAGCTCGTCATCGCCGTCACGACCGAAGGCGAGGAAGGCATTCTTCCGAAGCACGCGCCGTTTCTGGCGGCCCTGCGACCCGGCGTGCTGCGGGCGAACGTCCGAGCCGACGGGGGCGCGACGACGCGCCTCGAGCTCGCGACCAGCAGCGGATTCATGCAAGCGCTCCCCGATCGCGTCACCGTCGTCGTCGACGAGGCCCTGCGGTTCGAGCAGGTCGTCGTGGCCGAGGCCCGCCGCGAGTTGGAGGAGGCCACCGCGCGGCACGACGAGGCCGTCATCGAGTTTGCCAACGCAAAGCTGCGGCTGACCGGCCATCGGTAGGCGCGGCGCCCGGCTGCGCGAACCGGAGAGAAGAATGCTCGATCGCCTTGAAACCACGCTCCGAATTCGGGGCGGCGCGCGCTTGGAGGGCTCGGTCTCGACGCACGGCGCGAAGAACGCCGCGTTGCCGATCATGGCCGCCTCGCTGCTGGCGAAAGGGACGGTAACGCTGCACAGGGTGCCGCGCATCACCGACGTCTCGGTGATGTGGTCGCTCCTCGAGGCGTTAGGCGCTCGACTGCGCTACGAAGGCGACAACACGATTACGATCGACGCGAGCAACGTCGCGTCGTACCGCGCGCCCTACGCGCTCGTGCGCAAGCTGGCGGCATCGTTCGACGTCGTCGGCGCGCTGCTCGGACGCTTCGGACGCGCCGAGGTGCCGCTGCCGGGCGGCTGCGTGCTGGGCACGCGCGCGACCGACATGCACGAAGAGGCGTTCGTCGCGCTCGGTTGCGACGTGCACAACGCGCACGGCTATTTGATCGCGCGATCGCGCAACGCGCGACTGCGCGGCGCCGACGTCGAATTTCGAATGTCGAGCGTCGGTGCGACGAAGAACGCGATGCTCGCCGCGGTGCTCGCCGAGGGAACGACGAAGCTCAACAACGTCGCGATGGAACCGGAGGTCGTCGACTTGGCGAACTTCCTCGCGGCGATGGGCGCGAAGATCTCCGGTGCCGGCACCGACACGATCGTCGTCGAGGGCGTGGACGAACTCCACGGCGTCGAGTACGAGATCATCGCCGACCGCATCGTCGCCGGCACGCTCCTGCTCGCCGGCGCGGTGACGCGCGGCGACGTGACCGTTACGAAGTGCCGCCCCGACCACTTAACCGCGCTCACCGAGAAGCTCGTCGAATGCGGCGCGGTTACGATGGCCGGCGACGATTGGATCCGCGTGAAGGCCGACGGCATCACCGGCGGAACCGACATTCTCACCGCGCCCTATCCGGGATTCCCGACCGATCTCCAGCCGCAGGTCGTCGGATTTCTCTGCACCTGCCCGGGCACGAGCGTCGTCGAGGAGTCGATCTTCAACGCCCGCTTCTCGTACGTCAACGAGCTCGCGCGCATGGGTGCCGACGTCAAGGTGACGATGGAGAGCAATGCCGCGGTCATCAGAGGGCCGAAACAGCTCTCGGGCGCGCCCGTCGAGGCGCCCGACATCCGCGCCGGCGCGGGCCTCGTCGTGGCCGGGCTGGCGGCGGCGGGCGAGACGGAGATCATCGGTCTCGAGTATATCGACCGCGGATACGAGCGGCTCGAGGAACTGCTCTCCGAGCTCGGCGGCCAGGTTCAGCGCAGCAGCGGCGTGACGCCGTTGGTCGAACCGACGGGATTCTTCGAGACGAGCGAGTATCCGCGCGTTTCGGCGACTGGATAGAAATCCGCACAGCCAGGAAGTGAAGGAAGCTTCGTTTTGGACATCGGCATCGACCTAGGCACGGCCAACGTGCTCGTGCACGTCAAAGGAAAAGGAATCGTCTTGCGCGAGCCGTCGGTCGTCGCGAAAGACATGAACACCGGTCGCGTGCTTGCGGTCGGCGAAGAGGCGCGTCAGATGTTGGGCCGGACGCCCGCGCACATTCAGGCGATCCGTCCGCTTCGCGACGGCGTCATCGCCGACTTCGAAGTGACCGAGGCGATGCTCTCGTACTTCATCAAGAAGGTCATGAAAGACAGGTCGTGGTGGTCGTCGATCGTCAAGCCGAAACCACACGTGACGATCTGCGTTCCGGCCGAGATCACGAGCGTCGAAGAGCGCGCCGTCAAAGACGCCGCGAAGCTCGCCGGCGCGCGCGAGGTCGGCATCATCGAGGAGCCGATGGCGGCCGCGATCGGCGCGGGCCTTCCGATCGGCGGCCCCTCCGGCAGCATGGTGGTGGACATCGGCGGGGGCACGACCGACGTCGCGGTAATCTCGCTCGGAGGCATCGTCGTCTCGCAGTCGCTGCGCGTCGCCGGCAACAAACTCGACGAGGCGATCGTCCGATACATCCGCCGCGTCTACAACCTGATGATCGGCGAACGGACGGCCGAGGAGATCAAGATCAAGATCGGATCGGCATACAAGCTCGAGCAAGAGCTCGCGATGGAGATTCGCGGCCGCGACCTCATCAACGGCCTGCCGAAGACGGTCAAGATCACGAGCGAAGAGATACGCGAGGCGCTCTCGGAGCCGATCGGTTCGATCGTCGAAGCGGTGAAGGCCGTTCTCGAGAAGACGCCGCCCGAGCTCGCGGCCGACATCATCGACCGCGGCATCATTCTCACCGGCGGAGGCGCGCTGTTGCGCGGCTTTGAGAAACTTCTCTCCGAGGTCACCGGCGTGCCGGCGATCGTCGCCGAAGATCCGCTCTCGTGCGTCGCGATCGGCACCGGCGCCAGGCTGCGCGTCTAGCCGCGGCGAGGAACGTAACGGATGCCGCTCGGCGAGCGGTTTGAGAGAATCCTCGATGCGCGAAGCGCGGCAAGCTACGACGTCGGCGAAGAGGTAGCGCGCGTCGTCTTCTCGGGCGGCACGGTAATCCTCCCGAACGACACGAGTTATCTCCTCGGCTGCGATCCCTACGACTACGAAGCGATCGACCGCGTCTACGCGGCGATCGGCCGCCCCGACAATCGGCCGCTCACGATGCACGTCGCGACCGCGGCGGAGTTTCTCGAGTACGCGCTCGACAATCCGCTCGCGATCCTTGCCGCCAAACGGCTGCTTCCCGCTCCCGCGATCGTTTTGATTCGCAAGCCTGCGTTCGTCAGCGACGAGTTGGCGGCGGGGCTGCAGACGCTCGCGTTTCGCGTTCCGGACGACCCGTACGCGCGCGAGTTACTCGAGCGCTGCGGACCGATCGCCGGAACGACGGCGAATCCTCGCGGCGGCCCGCGATACGGCGGCGGAGAGGATCGCTCGATGCTTCCACCCGCGGATCTCTTGGTCGAGCATGGACCGACGCGCTACGACGTCGAATCTACCATCGTCGATCTCTCGGGCACGCACGCTCGTTTGCTGCGAGAAGGCGCGGTTTCGGAGCAGCGCCTGACCGAGCTGCTCGGACCGATCGAACGCCCGACGATAAAGGTGCGCACGCAATCCGGTCTCGCTCAGGAAAAACTCTGAAATGATCCGTCCGTTCTTCGCGCTCGCAGGCGCGCTCTCGCTCGTGACGACGCTGGTCGCGGCCGCTCCGCCGCGCCCCTCGCCGTCTGCTTCGGCGCGTCCGGCGGCGCGCCAGTCGGCGCGTCCGTCGCCGAGCGCCTCCCCGGCTTCCTTCGATCTCGGGGTGTGGACGGTTCACGCGAACTCCCTCGACGCAAACTTCAAGAGCGGCGATTTCAGCACGCCCGCCAAGGTCGTCATGACTCGCGTGGGAGGCGACGTCACGGCCGATCGCGCGAACGGCAACTATAAGAAGAAGCTGCTCTACCTCAACGGCCACGTCGTCGTGCACGACTCGCAAGGGAGCGCCCAGAGTTTGGAGGGCGGCGGTCCGCCCAACGCACCGAGCCCGTCGACGCTGACGGCGGATAAAGCCCAGATCGACGGCGCCGCGAAGGTGTACAAGGCGATCGGCAACGTTCACTACGTGCAAGCGGATACGGTCGTCGACGCCGACAACGGCACGCTCGACGATGCGGCGCACACGCTGCTTCTCGAGGGAGCGGTGCACGTCGTCGAGGGCACGCGCAGCATGAACGCTCGCAAGGTGCTCTACAACACGCTCACCGGGACGGCGCATGCCGAGGGCGACGTCACGATTCAGTTCCCGGGAGAGTTGCATCGTCATCTCGCGACGCCCAAACCGCTTCACGTTCCGAAGAACGGCCTGACGGAGCCCGTGGGAAACCCAACGACGTTGCCGTGAGCCGGTGTTTCTAGCTTTCGCCGGCGACGAGCCGCTCGCGGCGCGAATGCGTCCGCGAACGCTCGACGAGTTCGTCGGACAAGAGGCGCTGCTCGGGCCGGGGCGCGCGCTGCGAGCCGCGATCGAGCGCGACGCCGCGCCGTCCATGATCCTCTGGGGGCCGCCGGGAAGCGGAAAGACGACGCTCGCGCAGATCGTGGCGCGATCGACGGGAGCGTACTTCGAGGGGCTTTCGGCGGTCGGCGCCGGCGTCGCCGATCTGCGCCGCGTCGTGCGCGAGTCGCAGGCCCGGCGCCGCGCCGGGACGCGCAGCGTGCTCTTCATTGACGAGATCCATCGGTTCAACAAGGCGCAACAGGATGCGATCTTGCCGTACGTCGAGGACGGAACGGTCACGATGATCGGTGCGACGACGGAGAATCCGTCCTTCGAAGTGAACTCGGCGCTCCTCTCGCGCGCTCGCGTCTTCGTGCTCGCGCCGCTCTCCGACGACGACGTCGGCATGATCGTGGATCGCGCGCTTACCGATCGGGAGCGAGGACTCGGCGCGAAGGGCGTGCGCCTCGACGCCGACGCTCGCAAGCTGTTGATCTCGCTCGCCAACGGCGACGCGCGCGCGGCGCTGAACTCGCTCGAATTTGCGGCCGCTTCGGCGGCGGCGCGCGACGGCGATCCGACGATCGACGCGGCGCTCGTGCGCGATGCCGCGCAACGCCGCAGCTCGCAGTACGACAAGTCGGGCGAGATGCACTACGACATCGTCAGCGCCTTTATCAAGTCGGTGCGCGCGAGCGATCCGAACGCCGCGATCTACTGGCTCGCGCGAATGATCGACGGCGGCGAGGACCCGCTCTTCATCGCGCGGCGATTGGTGATCCTCGCATCGGAAGACGTCGGCCTGGCGGATTCGACGGGATTGCAGGTTGCCGTCGCGGCGCAGCAGGCCGTCCATTTCGTCGGCATGCCAGAGGGGTTCTACCCGCTCGCGCACGCGACGCTGTACCTCGCGAACGCTCCGAAGAGCAATGCGGTCGGCCGCGCGTTCGGCGCCGCAATGGACGACGTGCTGGAGACGCGCAACGATCCGGTGCCGATGCACCTGCGCAACGCCCCGACGGGCCTCATGCGGGGGCTGGGCTACGGGAAGGGCTATCACTACGCGCACGACGATTACGACGTCGTCCAAGTGAATCTGCCGCCGGCGTTGAGCGAGCGCCGCTACTACCAACCGGACGAAAAAAAGAGGCGGTTCGAGTGATTCCCGAACCGCCATTTTCCCGTTGCTACTTCTCGGAGTGTGCGTTGGAGCTTCGCACAACCCGATAATAGGGCGGCATACTGTGAGCGACCTGTGAACGCGAAACGAATTTATCTCGACAATGCCGCGACGACTCCGGTGCGCGCCGAGGTCGAGCAAGCCATGCGCGAGGCGGCGGACGGCGGCAATTATAACCCAAGTTCGCTCCACGCCGAAGGCCGCCGGGCGCGAGCCGTTCTCGACGACGCCCGCGCTCGCATCGCCGCGATCCTCGGCGCGGCTCCCAAAGAGATTACGTTCACTGCGAGCGGCACCGAAGGAAATAATCTATCTTTAATGGGAGTCGCGCGCGCGCTCGACGGCAGACGTCACATCGTCGCCTCGACGATCGAGCACCACTCCGTTCTCGAACCGTTGGAACGCTTGCGCGAGGACGGCTTTAGAGTAACGCTGCTGCCGGTCGCTCGAGACGGCCGCGTCGACCCGCAACGCTTCGCCGAGGCGCTCGAGCCGGAGACCGGGCTCGCCGCGATCATGTACGCGAATAACGAGGTGGGGACGGTCCAGCCGATCGCCGAGCTGGCGGCGATCGCGCGCGAGCGCGGCGTGCTCGTTCACACCGACGCCGTGCAAGCGCCTAGCTGGTTGCCGGTCGACGTCCGCGAGCTCGGAATCGACATGCTCTCGCTCTCGGCCCATAAATTCGGCGGCGGCGAGGGCGTCGGGCTGCTCTACGCGCGAGGGGGCGTTCCGCTCGCCCCGATCCTGAGCGGCGGGGGCCAAGAGTTCGGGCGGCGCTCCGGGACGGAGAACGTCGTCGGCATCGCCGGCATGGCGCGCGGGCTCGAGTTGGCGGCGACCGAGCGAGCAGTCCAGGCGCCCCGGATCGCCGCGCTGCGGGACCGTCTCGAGGCCGGCATCTCGTCGGCCTTGCCGGAGGTACACGTCAATGGCGGCGGAGCGCCTAGGCTCGCCAACATCCTCAACGTCAGTTTCGCGGGGGTGGACTCCGCGACGCTCCTGATCGGCATGGACCTGGCAGGGCTTGCGGTATCGGCCGGGAGCGCCTGCACGTCGGGGACGCTCGAGCCGAGCCACGTCCTGCAGGCGATGGGGCTGGAAGAGCGCCTGCGCGGGAGCGCCCTGCGCTTCTCCTTGGGCGCCGCGACCTCGGCGGAAGAGATCGAGCGCGTCCTGGAGATCGTGCCGCGGATGGTAACAGAGCTGCGGGGGGATGGGTAGAGTCAGAAAACGAACCGCGCGCGGCTGGAGGCAGAAGCTTGAGCAGTACGGACGGCAGCCTGGTCCTCGACGTGCTCGTAGGCGTCGGGGCGCTGCTGGTAGGCATTGGGGTCTTCGTGGGAATGTTGGCGCTGGCAAAGACGCTGGGGCGCCTGCGTATAACGTTAGATGCAGTCGATCGGCAACTCGAGAATATCGGGCCGCCGGTCACGAACACGCTGGCGCACGTGGACGAGGTCACGAGGTCGCTCGAGGATACCGCCGACACGCTCTCGCGAACGGCGGACCTCACGCGGAGCGCGGTCGTGCCGGCAATCGTGAACATCGGCGCGACGCTCGGAGGAGTGACCGCCGGTTTACGGCGTTTGGTAACGGGAAAAGAACGAACAACCAGGGAGTAACACAACCATGGGCAAGGGCAATGGCGGGGGCGGGTTCCTCGTCGGATTATTGATCGGCGCGGCCATAGGCGGCGCCGCAGCGGTGGTTCTCGCGCAGGAAGAGATGCGCGATCGGCTGACGGAGAAGGCGCGCGAGGCGGGTAATCTCGCCATGGACGCAACCGGAGATCTCCGCGGTAAGATGGGCGACGTAACGGCGCAGTGGCAATCGAGCGTCTCGGAGCTCTACGAACGCGGGCGTCAGGTCGTCGAGAGTGCGCGCGCGAACATCGATGCGGCGGTCGCCGAAGGCAAGGCCGCGGCCGACCAAGCGCACGACGACCTACAACGGAAAGCCGAAGGGTAAGCCCTTGGACATCAAGGTAAACGTCCGCGAGGCGCCCGGCGACTGCTACGTCGTGGACCTGAGCGGCGAGATCGACGTCTACACGTCGCCAAAGGTCAAGGATGCCGTCGGCGCGCTAATCGACCGCGGCGTCTACCATCTGGTGATTAACCTGGAGAAGGTCCGGTACATCGACTCTACCGGACTCGGCGTGTTGATCGGCGGTCTCAAGCGCGTTCGCGAGCACGGCGGGTCGGTCAATCTCGTCTGCACGAACCCGCAGATACGGAAGATCTTCGATATCACCGGCCTCGTGAAGATCTTCGGAATCTTCGACAGCGAGGATTCCGCCATGAAGGCTCTCGTTTGAATCAAGCCGTCGAGCGCGCCGTCCCCGAGCTCGTCGAACTGCGCGTTCCGGCTACCGCGGAATGGGTCGCGCTCGCGCGGCTCGCCGCCGCCACCGTTGCGATCCGCCTGCGCTTCTCGATCGAGGAGATCGAGGACGTGAAGCTCGCGGTCGCGGAGGCGTGCACCGCCGTCATTCAGCACGAAGGCCACGGCGAATTCATCGATCTCACCTGCGAGGCGCAGAACGACGCGCTGCGCGTGCGCGTGCGCGACGCCGGACGGTACGGCCTCCACGCCGTCGAGGAGAAACGCATGAATCTCGACGAGGCGCGCATCGCGGGCCTCGGAGTCTTTTTGATCCGCACCCTGATGGACGAAGTCACCTACGACGTCCACCCGCAGTTGGGTACGGAGTTGCTCATGCTCAAGAGGTTGGCCACCCGGCCTGCATAGCGCCACGGACCGCGAACGAACTCGCGACCTCTTCGCGCGCTTCGTCCGAGCGCGCAGCCGCGGTGCGAACCACAAGAGTGCGAGCGCCGAGATCGAGCGCCTTCGCGAGCAGCTGATCGTCGCGCATCTCAGTCTCGTCCGCTTTCTCGCCGTGCGATTCGCCAATCGCGGCGAGCCGCTCGACGATCTCATCCAGGTCGGCATCGTCGGCTTGCTCAAAGCGATCGATCGCTTCGAACCCGAACGCGGCGTCGAGTTTACGACCTACGCGACGCCGACGGTCGTCGGCGAGATCAAGCGGTACTTTCGCGACAAGGGCTGGGCCGTTAAGGTTCCGCGCCGGCTCCAGGAGCTCAATCTCGCCGTCACCCGCGCGGGCGACGCGCTCGCGGTCGCGCTCGGCCGCAGTCCGACGATCGCCGAACTCGCCGAGCATCTGGAGGCGCGCGAAGACGAGATCCTCGAGGCGCAGGAGCTCGGGCAGGCGTACAATCTGATCTCGCTCGACGCCGAGCTGCCGGGAGAGAGCGAGAAGAGCGCGCAGCGTCTCGCCGACACCGTCGGCGTCGCCGACGAAGGTCTGGCGCTTCTCGAGGATCGCGCCAACTTGGAGCGCGCCTTTCACGCGCTTACCGGCCGCGAGCGCGTGATCATCTATCTGCGCTTCTACGAATCGGTCTCGCAGACGGAGATCGCCAAGCGCCTGCGCGTCTCGCAGATGCACGTCTCCCGCCTGCAGGCGAAGGCGCTCGAAAAGCTCCGCTCCGCGCTCGTCGAGTGAGCGGCGGCCGAAAGGTCGCGGCGCGCTCGTGGTTATAGTCTAGGGTGGTGAAGAGCCAGGAGTTACGCCAGGCGTGGATCGACTTCTTCGTCGGCAAGCAGCACAAGCTGCTTCCGCCGGCGACGCTCGTTCCGCACGAGATGTCCACGACGCTCTTCACGATCGCCGGCATGGAGCAGTTCGTACCGGTCTTTCTCGGCGAGCAGCCGCCGCCCGCACCGCGCGCCGTCACGGTGCAGCGCTGCCTGCGCGTCGCCGGCGCGAAGAGCGACATCGAGTCGGTCGGCCGCACCGGCCGTCACGGCACGTTCCTCGAGATGCTCGGCAACTTCAGCTTCGGCGATTACTACAAACGCGAGGCAATCGAGTGGGCGTGGGAGTTCGTGACGAAGGTCCTGCGGCTCGATCCCGATCGCCTCTACGTCACGGTGCACGTCGGCGACGAAGAGGCGGAGCGGCTCTGGATCGACGGCATCGGGCTCGACCGTTCGCGCGTCACTCGGTTCGAGGAAGATAACTTCTGGACGATGGGCGCGACGGGTCCGTGCGGTCCGTGCACGGAGATCTTCTACGATACCGGTGCGGAGCACGCGAGCGGACCGGACGACACGGGGCCGAATCGCGGAAACCGCTACGTCGAGATCTGGAACGTCGTCTTTCAACAGTTTAACCGTTCCGCCGACGGCAAGCTCTCGGAACTGCCGCGAAAAGCGATCGACACCGGCGCGGGTCTCGAGCGGATGCTCGCGGTCTGCAACGGCGTCGCCTCTATGTATCAGACCGACCTTTTCACCGACCTCGTCGCCGCGCAGCCGCCGATCGGACGGACGTCGCTCTCGAAGCAAGAGCAGTCCGCGCGCCAGAACATCGTCGCCGATCACATGCGCGCCGCAACGTTCTTGATCAACGACGGCGTCTATCCGTCGAATACCGATCGCGGCTTCGTTCTGCGCTTCTTGATTCGCCGCGCGATCCGCAACGGGAAACTCCTGGGCTATCCCGACGGGTTTCTCGCGGAACTCGTACCGGCCGTCGTGCGCTCGCTCGAGCCCGGCTATCCGGAGTTGCGCGAGAGCGAGGCGCGCATCGTCTCGGCGTTGCGCCGAGAGGAGCGGGGGTTCGAACGGACGCTGGAGCGCGGCATGGCGATGCTCGACCGGCTGATCGACGAGGCGGTCGCGCACCACGGACACACGATCTCGGGCGAAGACGCGTTTACGCTGCACGACACGTACGGCTTTCCGGTCGAGTTGACGCGCGAGATCGCCGCGGAGCGCGGCGCGCTGGTAGATTCGCTCGGATTCGACCGGCTGATGGACGAGCAGCGCGAGCGCGCGCGCCGCGACGCGGCATCGAAACGCGACGTCGTCGCCGTCACCGACCTGCCGGCGATGCGCAGCGAGTTCACCGGCTACGACGAAGGCCTCGAGACCGAGGGACGAGTCGTCGCGATTCTCAAAAACGGCAACGCGGTGGAGTCGCTGGGCCCCGAGGAAGAGGGCACGCTCGTGCTCGACCGCACCTCGTTCTACGCCGAACGCGGCGGACAGATCGGCGACCGCGGCACGATCGCCGCCGCCGGAGGAACGTTCGACGTGCGCGACGCGCAGTACATGGGCGACGCGATCGCCCATCACGGCGTGCTGCACGGCGATCGGATCGCCGTGGGAGAGACGGTCCGTACGAGCGTTGCGCCGCAGTGGCGCCGCGAGATCAGGCGCCACCACACGTCGGCGCATCTCTTGCAGCGGGCGCTCAAAGACGTCCTCGGCGACGAGGTCAATCAAGCCGGATCGTGGGTCGGCATCGATCGCATGCGCTTCGACTTCCGCTGGCCGGGCGGCGCGCTGACGCCCGAGCAGAAGCGAGCCGTCGCGCATCGCGTCAACGAGATGATTCGCGACGACGCGCATCTCGTCACGCGCGTCTTGCCGCTCGAAGAGGCGAAGAAGACCGGCGCGATCTGGATGGCGGGCGAGAATTACGGGGAGAAGATCCGCGTCGTACAGGCCGGCCCGTCGATCGAGTTCTGCGGGGGAACGCACTCGCACTCGACCGGCGAGCTCGGCATGTTCGTGATCCTCTCGGAGTTTTCGATCGGCAGCGGCATCCGGCGCATCGAATCGTGCGTCTCGGACGCGGCCGAAGAGCACGTCGGGCGGCAGAGCGATCTCATCGCGACCCTTTCGTCGTCGCTCGCGACCTCGCCCGACGAGTTGCGCGAACGCGTCGAGCGGATGCAGCGCGACGTAAAGGATCTGCAGACGTCGATCGGGCAACTGCGCGCGCGGCTCGCCGCTACCGAGGCGCAATCGTACGTCGAGCGGGTCGAACGCAACGGCGATCGCGCGTTCGTCGGGGCGGTCGTGCACGAAGCGAACGGCGAGGCGCTGCGCCATCTCGGCAACGCGATTCGCAGCCGCTTGCAGAGCGGCGTCGTCGCGCTCGCCGGCATCGATAACGGCTCCGTCAGCCTCTTGGTGAGCGCGAGCGACGATCTCGTGAAGGCCGGCGTGCACGCCGGAAATCTGGTGAAGCTTGCCGCGCCGCTCGTCGGCGGCAAGGGCGGCGGTCAGGCCGCGCAGGCGCAGGGCGGCGGCAGCGATGCCGGCGGCGCGGAGGCCGCGGTGCGCGCGATTCGCGACGCGGTGCTGGCGTGATTCGGCGCGCGGCGGCCGTGGCGCTCGGGATCTCGCTGCTCGGCGCGACGCGTGGACAGATGGATTCGCAGTACGTGCTGCAGCGTTACACGCTCGCGGTGGCGGCGGTCCCGATTCCGAAGGTCGTGGTCTACTCGTATACGGTCTCGCAGGTCGGGGCGAGCAACATCGAACAGCGCCACACGATCTATCGCAGCGGCTCGGCGGTTCGCGACGAAACGCTCTCCGTGGACGGGATCTCGCTCGTCCGCAAGATCGTGCGCTTCTCGCACCACGAGGAGCGCTACACGGTCGCCCGCTTCGCTCCGCGCAGCGACGCCTACGAGCTCCTCTACCTGGGAACGGCGAGAGAGGACGGACGCCTCGACTACGTCTACGAGGCGACGCCGCTCTCGCATAACGCAGGCGCGTACGTCGATCGCGTGACGATCGACGGAACGACCTTTCTGCCGCGCGTCGTGCACTTTCGAACGGCCGGCGGCGACGCCGCCGGGAGCGGCGAGATCGCGTTCGCCCCGTTTGGGAAGTATTGGATGCCGGTGACGGCGAGCGCGCAGGCTCGCGTGCGCGGCAAGCCGGCGCACGAGCGGATCGCGTGGAGCGATTACCGGTTCCCGGAGAGCCTTCCGCCCTCGACGTTCCAGGCGCCGGCGCCGCTGCCGCAGGCGACGCCCTCTTCGAATTGACGAGGCTGCGGCCGGCGTACGTTGCCGGAGCGGTCGCGCTCGTCGTCACGGCGCTCGTCTCGCATCTCCGCGCCTCGCCGTATAACAACTACGTTCTGCTCGCGCAGGCGTTCTTGCACGGCCGCGCGTGGATAGACTGGCCGGGCGCGTATATAGACGCGCTGCAGCACGGCGGCCGCTACTACGTTATCGAGGCGCCGGTGCCGGCGCTCTTGCTCCTTCCATTCGTCGCGATCTTCGGAGCCGCGACGAATCAGACGATGCTGGCGATCGTCCTTGCGGGCATCGCCGTCGGCGCCGCGTGGGAGCTCGGCGAGCGCTTCGGCGTACGCCCCTCCGCCAACGCGTGGATCTGCGCCTTCCTTCTCGCCGGAACCGACCTCTTGTGGTGTGCGATGCTCGGCGACGTGTGGTTCCTGGCCCACGTGAGCGCGGTCGCGTTTACGCTGCTCGCGCTCGTCGAGTTGGCGGGGCAGCGGCGCGGCTGGCTCGTCGCGCTCTACGCCGCGTGCGCGGCGGAGTCGCGCTTCACGATGATCGCCGCGATCCCCGTCTACTGCGTCATGCTGAGCGGAGTCCGCGGTGTCACCCGCAGCGGAGTCCGCGGTGTCATCCTGAGCGGAGTCGAAGGACGGCGCATCGCGTCGTTCGCGGCCGTGCTCGGTGCGGTCGCCGTTCTTTGGGTGCTCTACAATCGCGCGCGTTGGGGAACGTGGAACGACATCGGTTACGCGACCTGGTACCATCAGGATCAAGTCGGGATGCCGACGGGATCGCCGTTCCGCTTCTCCTATCTGCCCTATCAGCTCTGGTCGTTCTTCGTGCAGGCGCCGACGCAGCTTCCGTCGTTTCCCGGGCTGCGGCCGGAGTACTCCGGGGTCGCGCTCACGTGGACGTCGCCGGCGCTCGTCCTTGCGTTTCTCGCGCGCTCGCCGCTTCGTTGGGTCGCGGCGCTCTGGGCGGCCGCTCTGCTGACCGCCGTGCCGAACTTTCTCTACTACGTCAACGGCTTCGCGCAGTTCGGCATGCGCCATGCGCTCGACTTCGAGCCGTTTCTCGTTGCGCTGATGTTCCTCGGCGTGCGAGATCGTTTTCCGGCGTGGGGCTACGCGCTCGTGGCGTACTCGATCGCGGCTGGATTCTGGGGCTGCTGGTACTGGCTCTCGTTCGTGCGCGTCTAACGTTGCGCCGCGCCGAGCGCCGGCAGATCTTCGTAGGCCGCGCGCAGCTCGCCGGCGCTCGAGACCGGCGGTCCGCACGTGCCGGTGATGCAGAGGTACGCCGCCTCTTGCGCCGGCATCCCGAGTTGCGCCGCCGCGTCCGAGTCGAGCGTGCGGATCGCGACGAACGGCGATGGAAGCCGCGCCGCAGCTTCGCGAAACGCGTCGGTCGATGCGGGATCGCCGACGATGCGTAGGCTAAGCTCCGGCGCGAGCGCGCGGCTAAGCGCCCGAGCGTACGTCGCCGCGAACGATCCGGCCGCGAGCGCAGCCGATCCGTAGAAGCGCAGGACGCTCTCGGCGCGAACGCGGTAACCGCTGTCGCCGGTAAGCGCCGCGAGGCGCAGCAAGACGTCCGCGAACGCTCCGTTCTCGACGATCGGCGTATCGGTCACGGCGAGGCGTCCGAACGCGTCCTCCGGGAGCCGGTCGTAGAACGCGCCCGAGGGCGCTGCGAAGGCGCCGATTGCGGCATCGGCTATCGCACGGGCGCGCAAGAGAAAGCGACGTTCGCCGCCGATCTCGTGTGCGTCGAGCAACGCGCGCGCGTACGCGACGTGATCCGCGAAGAGGCCGCGCACGTCGCGCGTGCCGTCCGGGAAGTAGACGTGGTAGAGCAGACCGTCCTCGCCGATCAAGAGACGATCGATGCCGTCGAGCGTCTGCGTCGCCGCCGCGAGGAGCGCGTCGTCGTCGAGCGCGCGCGCGGCCCAGCACTGCGCGCCGGCGAGCGCGGCCGTCCAGTTCGTGTACGAGGTCCGATCGACGTACGGCGCGGCGAGCTTGCGCCGCTCCTCGAGCGGCAGCGCGTAATACTCCTCGTCGGCGTCTTGGCTGCCGGCAAAGAATCCGGTCTGCGGATCGCGCAGAACGCGCGTCACGTACCCGAGCGTGGAGGTCAGCGTGGCGTGGAACTCTTGCGTCGGGGCGAAGAGCGCCAGGCCGGCGAGCACGCGCACGAGGCCGGCGTGATCCTCGGCCATCTTCTCGAAGTGCGGGACGCTCCAGTCGCGCGTCGTCGAGTAGCGGAAGAAACCACCCTCGACGCGATCGTACATGCCTCCGCGAGCCATTGCGTTCATCGTGCGTGCGACGATCTCATAGAGGCGTGGTTTGCCGGTCAGCCGCCACTGCGTCAGCAAGAACTCGTGCACCTCGGGCTGCGGAAACTTCGGCGCGCCGCCGAAGCCGCCGAACTCGACGTCGTAATTTCGTTCGAGCTCCTCGAGCAGCCCCTCGATCGGCGCCGCGCTCAGGGCTGCGTCCGGGGACGGCCGGTGCGCCGCGGCGCTCGCGCGCAATTCGGCCGCACGCTCGGCGATCTCTCCCTTGCGCTCCGCGTAGAAGTCGGCGATCTCGTCCAGCGCGCGCCGCAGCTGTTGGGGTGGAAGGTACGTCGCGCCGGTCAGCGTCGTTCCGTCCGGCGCGAGGAAGGCGGTCGTCGGCCAGCCGCCCATGTTGTAACGCGCGTTGACGTCGGGACGGCGATCGTTGTCGACGCGGACCGGCACGTAACGCCGGTTGATCGTCTCGATAACTTCGGAATCCGAGTACGTCGTCTCGTCCATCACGTGACACCAGTGACACCAGACGGCCGAGATCGAGAGGAGGATCGGCTTCTCCTCGGCGGCGGCGCGCGCGAATGCGTCGGGGCCCCACGCCAACCATGCGATCTCGGCGGCGCGATTCGGACGCGGCGAAAAGCGGAACTCACTCATCTCGATCGGTTGCACCCCGTAGGAACGACGCGCCGTAGAATACGGCGATCACCGCATACAGCGCGAGCCCGGCGATGCCTGCACCCTCGAAGCGCAGCGCCGATGCGATAGCGAAGAACGCCGCGAAGAGCAGGCTGATCGCGGCGTAGCGCCGGTGCGCCGGGCCGTCCAAACCGTAGTTCTCGCGATCGTAGAAGCCGCCGGGGGAACGGCCGCGCAGCCAGGCGAGCGCGGCGACGCCGAGCGAGAGCGTCAGGCCGGCGAGACTCCAGATCATGCGCTCTAAGAGTAGCGCGATGGGCCGTCGAAGCCAACGATAATGGCGGCTCGAACGAGTTCGACGCGGCCGGGCTCGCTCTCGACGTACCGCAAGAAGCGCGACTTCGACCAAACGCCGGAGCCGAGCGGCCGCAAGGCAAAAGCGCCCGCTTCGCGGCGGCGTCTGCGCTTCGTCGTGCAGATGCACCGCGCGACGCGTTTGCATTACGATTTCCGGCTCGAGGCGGACGGCGTCTTGGCGTCGTGGGCCGTTCCGAAAGGGCCGACGCTCGTTCCGGGCGACCGGCGTCTCGCGATGCACGTCGAGGACCACCCGCTCGACTACCGCGACTTCGAGGGAAACATCCCCGAGCACCAGTACGGCGCCGGCAGCGTGATCGTCTGGGATCGCGGAACGTACTCGCTCGCCGAGGGCGACGATCCCGCCGACGAGATCGCGCACGGAAAGATCAAGTTCGTGCTCCACGGCAAGAAGCTGCGCGGCGAGTTCACGCTCGTGAAGATCAAGCCGCGCGAAGACGAGCACGGCGATCCGTGGCTGCTGATCAAAGACCACGACGAGTACGCCGATCCGCGCTACGATCCGGCGAAGCATCCGGAGTCGGTGAAGAGCGGAAAGACGCTCGGGGAGATCGCAGCCGATCCGCGTGCGAAGACGTGGCAATCGAAACCCGCGTCGCGCCACGCCGGCGCGGCGCGTCATCGCGCGAAAGCGCGGCGCGACCCGCTGCCGCATCCGAAGTCGCTCATGCTTGCGACGCTCGTCGAGGAGCCGTTCGACGATCCGAACTGGCTCTTCGAGATCAAATGGGACGGCTATCGCGCGCTCTGCACCGTCGAGCGCGACCGGCTGACGCTCGTCTCGCGCAACGGTCTCGACATGCTGCGCCGCTTTCCCGATCTCGAGGCGCTCGCCGGTGCGTTCGCGAGCCTGCCGGTCGTCGTGGACGGCGAGATCGTCAGCCTCGATTCGAAGGGACGCTCGGATTTTCAGCGCCTCCAGGACGCACAGAAGCGGCCCGCCGGCCTAACCTACGCTGCGTTCGACGTGCTCTACGCCGACGGCGAGGATCTTCGCTCGACGCCGCTCGAGCAGAGAAAGGCGCTGCTCGAGCGCCTAATACGCGACGATACCCTCGTGCTCTACTCAAAGCACGTCGTCGGGCGCGGCAAGGCGCTCTTCGAACGCGCGAAGGAGCAGCATCTCGAGGGGATCATCGGTAAGCGCCGCGACTCGACGTATCAAGAACGGCGCAGCCGCGATTGGCTGAAGATCAAGACCGGCTACGAGCAAGAGTTCGTCGTCGGCGGTTGGACCGAGCCGAAAGGGAGCCGGAAAGGCTTCGGCGCGTTGCTGCTCGGCGTCTACGAAAAAGGCAAGTTGCGCTACGTCGGCGCGGTCGGCACGGGGTTCGACGCGAAACTGCTGCGCGATCTGCACGAGCGGCTGCGCAAGATCGAGCGAAAGACGCAGCCCTTCGTCAACGAGGTGGTCGCGAACGCGCCCGTCCACTGGGCCAAGCCGGAGCTCGTCGTCGAAGTGCGCTTCGCGCAGTGGACGAACGACGGCTATTTGCGTCAGCCGGCGTATCTCGGTTTGCGTCCCGACAAGCCCGCGGCGGCCGTCGTGGCGGAGCGGCCGGTGAAGAAGTGACGGCCGCGCAGCGCGTCTCCGCGCGCGTCGGCTCGCGCACGCTCTCGCTCTCGAATCTCGAAAAGGTTCTCTGGCCGCGCGACGGCTACACGAAGGGCGATCTCATCGAGTACTACGAGGGCGTTGCGCCGGCCGCGCTCGCGCACCTCAGGGGCCGGCCGCTGACGCTGCAGCGCTATCCCAACGGGATCGACGGCGAAGCCTTCTTCGAAAAGCAGATGCCGCGCGGCATGCCCGATTGGATCGACCGCGTCACCGTGCCAACGCCGGGCGGATCGCGCAGCCACGTTACGTTCGTCCTCTGCAACGACGCGCCGAGCCTCGTCTATCTCGCGAACCTCGCCGCGATCGTCTTGCACGTCTGGACCTCGCGCGTCCCCGCGCTCGACGAACCCGATCTCATCGTCTTCGACCTCGATCCGGGAGAGCGGTGCACCCTCCAGACCCTGGCGCGCGTCGCGCTGACGATCCGCGAGATGCTCGAGGAGATCGGGCTCAAACCATTGGTGAAGACGACCGGCGGCTACGGCGTGCACGTCGTCGTGCCGCTCGTCTCCGGCTACTCGTACGACACGGCGAAGATCTTCGCGGAGATCGTCGCGCGCCGGGCGGCTGCCGATCTCGGGAAGCTCGCGACGCTGCAGCGGACCGTCGCAAAGCGGCCGCAGGACGCGGTTTATATTGATTACGTGCAGGTCGGTCAGGGCAAGACGATCGTGACGCCGTACTCGGTCCGCGCGAGAGACGGCGCGCCGGTTTCGACGCCGCTGCATTGGAGCGAGGTAGAGGCGTTTGCGCGCAAGCGCGCGGCCACGCCGCCCGCCGACGAGTTCGCAAAGTACGCGATAACGACGACGCCCAAGCGCCTCGCGAGCGAGGGCGATCTCTGGGCAGGCGCGCGCTGGAAGCGGCAGCGGCTCGAACGAGCCATCGCAAAGGCGCAGCGGTTGTGGTCGGACTCGTCCTGAACCCCTATCCCTAGGGGGTGGCGACCCGCCCGGGGCCTTGGGTAGAATAGTCGGGCTATGGCGCACGCAATATGGTCCGGTTCGATCAACTTCGGTCTCGTCACGATCCCGGTGAAGTTATTCACGGCGGTGAAGACCGACGAGCTCTCCTTCAACCTGCTTCACGCTAAAGACGAAGGACGCATCAAGTACGAGCGCGTCTGCTCCGTCGACGGCAAGACCGTGCCCTGGGATGAGATCGTCAAGGGCTACGAGTTCGAGAAGGGCGAGTACGTCGTGCTGACCGACGACGACTTCGCGAAAGTGAATCCCGAAGCGACGCAGTCGGTGGATATCCTCGAGTTCGTCGAGCTCGACAAGATCAATCCGATGTTCTTCGACAAGCCGTACTATTTGGAGCCGACGAAGCAGGGGCGTCACGCCTACTCGCTGCTGCGCGAAGCGCTGACCGAGACCAACCGCGTTGCGATCGCGCGCGTCGTCATCCGCACGAAGGAGTACATCGCGGCGGTTAAGCCGATCGACGGCGCGCTCGTGCTCGAGCTGATGCACTGGGCGAGCGAGATCGTTCCCTCGGCCACGCTCGAGATTCCGGAGAGCGAGAAGCTTCCCGATAAAGAGATGAAGATGGCGCGCATGCTGATCGATACGATGAGCGTCGAAGAGTTCGAGCCCGAGAAGTTTGCGAACAAGTATCACGACCAGTTGATGACGATGATCGAGGCGCGCGCCGAGGGCAAGGAACTGCCGAAGGTCAAGAAGGCGCCGGCTCGAGCGAAGGTCGTCAACCTGATGGACGTGTTGGCGCAGAGCCTCGAAGAGAGCAAGAAGCGGCGCGCCTCGAGCAACGGCAAGACGGCGGCCGCGCCGAAGCGCCGCAAGAAAACCGCCGCGTAGCCTCTCGCCGTGGCGCGTCCGCCGACGATCGAAACGCCGCGGCTGGTCCTGCGCGAATGGCGAGACTCCGACGTCGAGGCGTGGGTGCGGATGAACGCCGATCCGCGCGTCACCGAGTTCCTCGGCCGCACGTACTCGCGCGAACGCTCGGAGGCGACGGCGCGCGACATACGCGCCGCGCTCGACCGTTACGGCTACGGCTGGTGGGCGGTGGAAATTCGGGGCGGCGCTTCGTTCGCGGGCGTCATCGCATTGCAGCCGGTTCCGTTCGAGGCCGCGTTCACGCCCGCCAACGAGATCGGCTGGCGCTTTTCGGCCGAGCACTGGGGTTGCGGCTATGCAACCGAAGGCGCGCGCGCGGCGCTCGAGTTCGGCTTCGACGAACTGGGCTGGAACGAGATCGTCGCATTCACCGCCGCTTCCAACGTTCGCTCGCAACGCGTGATGGAGCGTCTCGGCATGACGCGCGATCCGGCCGACGATTTCGATCACCCGAGAATCGAAGCGGCGCATCCGCTGCGCCGCCACGTGCTCTATCGCGTCGGGAAGCCGGGTTAGTCCCTACCCGTCGGCGGCGTTGGCCGGTTCGGCGCGGCGCGCGCTGACCAGCCCCATCCCCAACGCGATCGCGGAGAGCGTCAGCGACTCGATTCCGGCGTAGCCCGGTCCGAACGCGCCGAGCAGTCCGGTGGACACCGGTGGCGCGAGAATTCCCGAGAGCGAATCGAGCGAGGAGCTCGTACCGAGCACGATGCCCTGCTCGCGATCCGAGGCCGCGTTGCTGATCAGCGCGACGATGCCCGTGTTCGTCAACGCGATCCCGAACGAGAAGAGCAGCATCATCGCGGCGAGGAGCGTTATGTCGTGCACGAACGGAATGAGCGCGTAGCCGGCGACGAGCGAGGCGAGACCGATGTTCGACATCGTCCGGTCGCCGAGCCGCGCCGACGCGCGGCCGACGACGACGACGTTCATGAAGACGTTGACGACGGCGAATGCCGAGAAGAAGTAATCGGTCTGCGTAAGCGTAAAGCCGAGCTGCCGCTGGAAATAGAGTGCGACGACCGAGAACCAACCGTAGAGGGCGAGCGCGATCGCGAGTTTCTGCCAGAGGATGCGGGCGACGCGCGGCCGGTGAAACGCGATCAGCAGCGCGCCGATGCCCGTGGGCTCCTCTTCCTCTCCTTTCGCGCGCGACTCGGGCAGCATGACGATCGTCAGCAGCAGCGTGACGAGTTGAAGGCCCGCCGCGACGAGGAACGGCATCGCGAAGCCGAAGCGCGCGTAGAGAACGCCGCCGCCGAACGGACCGAAGACCATGCCGGCGGCGAACATCGCGCTGATCAGCCCGAACGCGCGCGCCCGTTCCTTCGGCGCTACGAGATCGGCGACGTAGGCCTGCGTGATGCTGATGTTGCCGCCCGAGATTCCCTCGAGCACGCGGGCAACGAAGACGACCGCGATCGGCGCGATCGTCAGCGCCGCCGCGATATTCGGCGCCAGGCCGAGCATCGCCCAGCCGATCGTGGCGCCGATCTGGCTGACGATCAACACGCGCTTGCGCCCGATTCTATCGGAAATGTGGCCCCACAGCGGCGCCGATACGAACTGGCAGAACGAGAACGTTGCGGCCAGCAGGCCGACGACGACGGCCGAGGCGCCGAAGTGCGTCACGAAATACGGCAGCATCGGAATGAGCATGCTGAAGCCGACGATATCGATAAACGTGACGCCGAGAATCGGCAGGAGCTTACGGATCATCTTCGGCGCCTATTCGACGTTCTTATTGCGGCGACTCTACCGGCAGCACGATCCGCGAGAGCCGCTCGCTCTTGCGAACGAAATCGACCATGTAGGAACGGGTGAGATCGATGCTGGTCATCACGTTGTGGAGCGCGTCAACCCCGTCGAGGCGGTTGCCTTCGAACGCGAGCAGAACGTCGCCGGCGCGAAGGCCGGCGGTATCGGCCGGACTGCCCGGCTCGACGGAGTCTATCAGCACCGCGCGCCGGTCGTCGAGCCCGAGCCGGCGGGCAGCCGATGCCGGGAGCGTAACGTCTTGCGCGGCGACGCCTAAGTAACCGCGGCGCACTCGTCCGTCGCGCAGGAGGAGGCCCGCGATATGCTTCGCGGTGTTGATCCCGATCGCGAAGCAGAGCCCCTGTCCGGGAAGCACCGCGGTGTTGACGCCGACGACGTCGCCCTCGGCCGTGACGAGCGGCCCGCCGGAGTTGCCCGGATTGAGCGCCGCATCCGTTTGAATGATGTTGTCCATCAACCGCCCCGACTGCGATCGCAGCGAACGCCCGAGCGCGCTGACGACGCCCGCCGTCACCGTGTACGCCAAGCCGTACGGATTGCCGACCGCGACGACGAGTTGACCGGGGCGCAGCGCCGACGAGTCGCCGAGCGTCGCGTGCGCGAGCTCGGGCGCGTCGACGCGCACGACGGCGAGATCGGAGTGCGGGTCTTCGCCGACGAGCGTCGCGGGCAGTTCGCGTCCGTCGAGCAACGAGACGCCGATACGCGTCGCGCCGTGCACGACGTGGCTGTTGGTGACGACGAAACCGTCGGGTGCGATGACGAAGCCGCTGCCGTTGCCGCCGCCGCGGCCGGTGCGCGCTTCGATGCAGACGACTGCGGGGCTGACGCGCTCGGCCGCCGCGGTAACGGCTTGCGAGTAGGGATCGAGCGCCGGGGGAGCCTCGGTCGTGAGGGAAAGGACCATACCGGTCGCTCCAAACCCGCGCCTTCCGCGGCGGGTTTCGCTGGTTACTGTCCGGCTACTTTGAGATCTGCAGCGAGCGCCTTCGCAGTCGGCTCCGGAGTTCCGAGCGCGACGAGAGCGGAGGCGGTGAACTTTCCGTCGATGATTTTGACGATCGTCCACCCGCTCTTGGCCTTCTTCGTCAGCGCTTGGCCGGCGGAATAGTTCTTGCCGGCGCTCCAATACGCGACGATGTACGGTTTCTCGGCAACCATCTGAACGCTGATGTCGGTTGCCCGAAGCCGGTCCTGGACGATGCCGGAGACCGCGATCGCGTCGTCGGGGTTGGGTATCTCCGCGGCGGCAGGCGCGGCGCAGGCCAAGGCAAGGGCGATTAATACAGCTATTCGCATGGTCGGGCGCTTCAGCGCACGCTGACCGCGCCCTCCCGCGTCATCACCAGAGGAGCGCGGTGTCGCCGGCCACGAAGCGATGTCAGCCGCGCCCAGATGGCGGAATTGGTAGACGCGCTGGTTTCAGGTACCAGTGGTGGCAACACCGTGGGGGTTCGAGTCCCTTTCTGGGCAGAGCGGCTCGCATTGCTTGGCGGGAGAGACACGTGAAGAATTTTCCAATCGTCGCAATTTTTGCTTTAGCGTTCGCCGGCTGCGGCGGCGCGAAGCAATCGTCATCGCAAGGATCCTCGAGCGAGACCTACCGCGTCTTGCTCGAGACGACGCAAGGTCCGGTCGTCATCGACGTGGATAGCCATCTCGCGCCGAACGGCGCGAAGCGCTTCCACGAACTCGTCGAGGCGAAGTACTTCGACGGCGCGCGCTTCTATCGAGTGGTGCCGGGATTCGTCGTGCAGTGGGGCGCGGCGGCCGATCCGGCCGTCACGAAGAAATGGGACGTCACGATTCCCGACGACCCCGTCGTCGGGTCGAACGAGCGCGGCACCGTCACCTTTGCCGCGACCGGCGCGCCGAACAGCCGCTCGACGCATCTCTTCATCAACCTCGGCAACAACGCTCGGCTCGATGGAATGGGCTTCGCTCCGATCGGTAAGGTAACCAGCGGCATGGACGCGGTCGATCGCATCTATCCCGGCTACGGCGAGCAGCCGGATCAAGGGCAGATCGGCGCGCGCGGAAACGCATATCTCGAGAGCTCGTTTCCCAAGTTGGATTACATCAAGAGCGCGCGGATCGTCGGGTCGCAGTAGTTCGTGACCGCAAGAGCCGCGCTGCTATGCGGCGCGCTCGCACTCGCGGCTCCGCTCCCGCGGAGTTACTTCCTCCGCGAGCCGCCGTCTACGAAAGATCCGGACGACGACTGAGCGCGCGCGCCGTCTGACCATCGCTCTCGTCGCCGCGGCCGCCTCGGCGATTCTCTTCTTCGTCTTCTACTCGGTCTACGAGAGCCTCAGCGTCTCGGCGAAGGCGGTCGGCTACGTCGATCCGGCGACGCAGGGCGGGATCTACTTCGGATATGCGGTGATGCTCGGCGGCGCCGCGGCGCTCGCGGTCGTCGCGGTCTGGTCGGCGATCGGGTATCTGCGTCTGCTTCGCCGAGAGCGGTAACCGTGCGCGCGCTCCTCGTGATCAACCCGCACTCGCGTCGCGGGCACGAACTGGGCGGCGAGGTCCGATACGAGTTGCGGCGCGCCGGAGTGGAGATCGTCGAGGGACGCGCCGCGGGACGCGACGTCGAGGGGATCGTCGCGGTCGGCGGCGACGGCACGTTCGCCTCGCAGATACCGCGAGCGCTCGCTCTCGGCGTGCCGCTCGGGCTCGTGCCGGCCGGCACGTTCAACGATCTCGCGCGCACGCTATCGATTCCGGGCGACGTCGCGGGCGCGTGCGCGACGATCGCCGCGGGACGGACGCGCGCCGTCGACCTGGCGTGCGTCAACGGCGTCTACTACGTGACCGAGGCGAGCATCGGCATCTCGAGCCGGCTCGCGCGCGAGCAGCGGCCCGCCGACAAGAAGCGCTTCGGTCTGCTCGCGATTATCGCGAGCGCGTTTCGAGCGCTCGGGCACGCCCGCCCGTTTCACGTCGAGGTTGGCTACGATGGACGGCGCGAGCGGCTGCGCACGATTCAACTCACGGTTGCCAACGGCGAGCGCTTCGGCGGAATCGTGACCGTAGACGAGGCCTCGATCGACGACGGCTGGCTCGATCTCTACTCGGTGGAGATCGACAACGTCTTCGAGGCGCTCTCGGTGGCCGGAGCGGTCGTGGCCGGCAAGCGTCGCGACGTTCGGGGTCTGCGAACCTTTCGCTCGATCGCATTCGAGGTTCGGACGCGCCGGCGGTATCACATCACGGCCGATGGCGAACCGGCCGGGACGACGCCCGCCCGCTTCGAGCTCGCCCCGAAGGCCCTGCGCATCTTCGCCCCTTGAACGAAAACATTCGCGCCGCATCGGCGTATATAGGGCCAGAACCCCTTGGAAGCTCGCACAGGAGCGCCCGGTATGAGCCTCTACGAATTCGGCCCCTTCCAACTCGATGCGGAGCGTCTGCTGTTGCTCGAACGCGGCGCGCCGATTCCGATTGGGCCGAAGGTAGTCGAGACGCTGCTCGCCCTCATCGAGCATCCCGGCGAGGTCTTTCCGAAGAGCGAGCTGCTCGCGCGGATCTGGCCGGAAGGGTACGTTGACGAGGCCAACCTCGCGCAGAACATCTACGTGCTCCGCAAGACCCTGCGCGGCCGCTGGGAAGCCGATGCGATCGAGACGATTCCCCGTCGCGGCTACCGCTTCACGGCGCCGGTGCTCCGCCGCGAGCAGGGCCGGCCCGAGCCGCTGCCGGCCGCGCGGCCGCCGTCGCGCCTCTTCCGCCAGGCCGCCGTCCTCGCAGCGGCGCTCGCCCTCGCCCTCATCGGCGGCTCCGCGCTCACGATCGGCGCGGCCCCGGGTCCCGGCGCCGTCCACGGCGTCGAGGCGACGCGGCTCTACGCGATCGGGCGCTACTATTGGAATCTGCGCACGCGCGAAGGCCTGGCGAAGAGCATCGGCTACTTCACGCGCGTCGTCGAGGCCGATCCTCGCGATGCCAGAGGGTATGCGGGGCTCGCCTCCGCCTACGTCATCTCCGCCGACTACGAGTACGGGATGCGTCCGGTCGGCGCGTCCGTCGCGCTCGCGAGCCGGTACGCGCACGAGGCGCTCGCGCTCGACCCGCACAGCGGCGAGGCCTATGCCGTTCTCGGGCTCATCTCCTCGGGGGCTCTGAAGGGCACGAAGGCGCAGAGCGAACGCTCTCTCTCCGATCTACGCCGCGCGATCGCGCTCGATCCCGCCAGCGGGTCGGCGCACGAGTGGTACGGCATGGCGCTGCTGCAGCAGGGTCGCGTGGACGAGGCGTACGCCGAGTTGAGCACGGCCGCGGAACTCGAGCCGCTCTCGGTCGCAACGACCGCCTGGCTCGGCACCGCCGCATACCTCAAGGGACGCTATAGCGACGCGGTCGCGTACGCCCGCGAGACGCTCGACCTTTCGCCGGAGCGCGACGAGGCCTACGAGACGCTCGGGCTTGCGTACGAAGCGCTTGGCGACGATCGGCGGGCCGCCGAGAGCTTCGAGCACCTCGCGCGCGCCTGCCCCGCCTGCCGCTCCCAGGCTGCCGCCCTTCTCGCCGCGCTCTACGCTCGCACGAATCGTATGGATCGAGCGCGTTCCGAGCTGGCGATCGCCAGAGCCCATTCGAAGGACGTCGCGCCGCAGGATCTCGCCGTCGCCTACGAGGCGGTCGGCCAACGCGAGGCGGCATTGACGTGGCTGCGCCGCTGGACGAGCGACAGCCATTACGCCGCGACGGAGATCGCGAACGACCCTCGATTTGCGGCCCTGCGCCGCTCGGCCGGCTGGAAAGGCCAGAAACCGGCCTAAATTCCCTCCTCAGGGCCTTGACAGGGCCGTACCAATGAACTATTGTACTAGTGTACTAGTACGATAGATGATGGTACTAGGCTCTGAAAGGACCCACAATGATTCACACCACGTTTGTCGCCGACTCAGACCTCGCCCGCGAGGCGCGCACGCCGGTCCGTCTCCCCGACCGCCGGCCTGCAGGGCTCTTCCCCGGCTGGGGACCGAAGGTCTAAGGAGCACCGGTCGCTCAGATGCCGGCCGTACTGACGGTCGATCCGCGCAGCGGCGTTCCGATCTACCTGCAAATCGTCGAGCAGATCAAGAGATCGATCGCGCTCGGCGTGCTGCAGGGTGGCGAGCAACTTCCGACCGTGAAGCAGCTGGCCGTCGACCTAACCGTCAATCCGAACACCGTCGCCCGCGCCTATCGCGATCTGGAACGCGAAGCGGTGATCGAGACCGCGCCCGGACGAGGATCGTTCGTCCGCGCCGACAGCGTCGCCGACTCGCCGCGGGTTGCGGCCGAGATCGGACGAGACGCGCTCGACGTTGCGCTGCGCGAAGCCAAATCCGTCGGGCTAACGCGGACCGCGGTCCGCGAGCTCTTCGAGACGGTCCTCGAGCGCTGGTTCGCCGACGATAAGAGAGTTGAGTAAGGATGAGCATCAAGATTTCGAACTTACGCAAGAGCTACGGCAAGATCGTCGCCGTCGACGACTTCTCGCTCGAGATTCCCGGCGCGAGCGTCTTCGGTCTGCTCGGCCCCAATGGCGCGGGCAAAACGACGACGTTCAAGTGCATGCTCGACCTGGCGCGCTCGACGAGCGGCGAGATCCTCTACGATGGGAAGCGGCTCGAGCCGGCAACGTTCGAGCGCGTCGCCTACGTGCCGGAGCGCAGCGTGCTCTACGACTGGATGACGGTCGAGGAGCACGTCGAGATGAGCCGCCGCGCCTACGCGAAGTTCGATCCGGCCCGCGCGTTCGAGCTGCTCGCCGCCTTCAACATTGACAGAAAGCGCCGCGCCCGCGCGCTCTCGAAAGGCATGCGCACGGCCGTCATGGTCGCGATCGCCTTCGCTCGCAACGCGGAGATCCTCATCCTCGACGAGCCGACGAGCGGTCTCGACCCCGTCAATCAACGCCACGTGCTGAGCCTGATGATCAACGAGGCCGCGAAAGGCAACTCGGTGATCTTCTCGTCGCATCAAATCGGTCAGGTCGAACGCGCGGCGGAGCACATCGCGGTGATGGACCGCGGGCGACTCGTTCTGCAAGGAACCGTCGACGAGCTCAAGGCCGACCGGAAGATCGTCGAGGGCATCTTCCCCGACGTAAGCTTCACCCTCGACGGCATCGCGCGCGACCTTCGCGTCGCGCGTACCGATCGCACCGAGCGCATCGTCCGGGTGCTGGTGACCGGCGGCGCCGAGGAGATCGCGTCGGACCTTACTGGTGCCGGCGCAATGGCCGTGCGCGTGCTCGATCTTAATCTCGAAGACATCTTCTTGTATGCGGTGTCGCCGGCGACGGCCACGACCGACATCGTCGCAAAGGAAAGCTCCTCATGAATTACGTTGAATGGCTGCGCGTTCGTAACTTACTGCGCGTCGTCGCCATCATTCTGACGATCCTGGTGGTGCTCGCGGTGGTCCTCCGCGTCTCGGTCTCGCGCTATATGTCGCCCGAGGCCTGGGTCGCGCACCTGGCGCTCGATCCCGGCACGAAGGTCACGCGCACGACGCTGCCCGACGGAACCAAGCGGATCGTCTTCGACGACCCGGACGACAGCACGCACGTCGTGGTCGACGATCACGGCTACGCGGGGAAGCACATCGTCGTCACGGAGCCGACGAGCCGGGCGCAGAAGGAGCACTCCGACGTCAGCGTCGGCAGCGTCCGCGTCTTCGAGTCGCGCAACGGCGCGACGACGAC
This sequence comes from Candidatus Binatia bacterium, assembly GCA_035541935.1. Taxonomy (GTDB): domain Bacteria; phylum Vulcanimicrobiota; class Vulcanimicrobiia; order Vulcanimicrobiales; family Vulcanimicrobiaceae; genus Cybelea. The sequence continues at coordinate 94,602 of DATKMJ010000067.1, forward strand.
GACGGTGATAGATACGAACGGCGCCGTCCCGATGATCTACTATATGGCGCTCGCCGACATCGTGGCGCTCATCGTGGCGACGATCCTCGCCGCGCCGCTCGCCCGCGAGGTCGATGGCCACCTCGAGATCGCGCTGACGAAGCCGTGCTCGCGCGTGCGTTACGCGCTCGGCGTCATCCTCGCCGACGCCGCCGGCATCATCGCCGCGTCGGTCATCACCGTCATCGCCTTCTACTTCTGTCAGCTGCTCTTCGAGTCGGCCCGGCTCGACTTCAGCGGGATCAACGCCAACGCAATCGCGATGGGCCTCATCCTGCCGCTGGCGTGGTACGCGCTGCTCTGCGCCGCCACGACCCTGCTCAGCCGCTCCTACGGCGCCGTGCTCGGCTTCGCGTGGCCGGTCGCGATCCTCACCGGCGCTCTCACCCTCATCCACGCCGACAACGTCGTCGCGCTCTTCGTGCACGACGTCGCGTGGGTGATCTCACGTTTCGATCCGCTCTCGTACGTCGAGTTCGCATCTCCGAACGCCACCGGCACGTACAACTACACCGAGGCAAACTTCGGGTTGCGTCTTTCGATTGAAGTGCTATTCTTCGTAGTCTACGGTGCCATCGCGATCTGGCGGTGGCAGCGTGTGGAGGCGTAATCGTGGAAATCATTGGAACGAACTTTACGCTCTCGCTCGGCGCCTGGCGGCTCCGGTTCGTCCTCGCGCTCGAAGAGACCGACGAGCCTCCCAAACAGAAAGTCAAACCGCCGCACCGTCTGCGCGTCGTCCCCGAAGACGAATTCGTTCGTTAGGCTACGGCCGTAGCGGCTGTGACGCTTCTCGCCCGGCACGTGCTTGCCGCAACGGCTTAGCCTAAGACGAAGCCGGTTCGAATTGCGGGGCGCGCGAACTTGAAGCCGTCGGTTCCGACCGTGTAGAGGTAGATGTTCGGGATCAGCGGATCGCCGGCGATGTTGAAGGCGAACTGTCCGACGAGCGTCGTGAACGTGCCGCCCGATTGGAGCGATGTGAGGATCGCCGAACGGGTCGTGGCGTTCGTACGCTGCTGGGCAGAGAAGAAAAGCTGCGCGGCGGCGTAGCCGTACGCGGAGAAGGCCGTCACCTGACTAACCTCGCGCTCGAAATCCGTGACGAGCTGCAGGACGCTGGGAATTCGATCGAGCGGCGGCAGCGACGACGCGACGAGCGCGCCCGAGAGCGTCTTGCCGTACGTCGCGATCGTGTCGGTATTGTAAAAGCCGTCGCTCGCTCCGAACTCGCCGGTGTATCCCGCGAGCCGCATCGCCTCGGCGATCGGTCCGAGGACCATCGTCTTCCCGGAGAGGAAGACGTACGCTGGGGAGCGATCGAGCACGGTGCGCGCCGCCTGGACGGGATCGGTCTTATCGGCCGGAAAGAGCAGCAACTCCGCCGGATGCCGATCGGTGCGCGCCGCCGAGACGAAGCCGTTGGCGACCTCGTAGCCGTAGTCGCCATCGTAGGCGACCGCGACGACCGGAACGCCGCGCTTGCCTTCGAGCGCCGCGTTCGCGAAGAGTTTTCCGGACGAGCTGTCTTTCGCAGGGAGACGGTAGACGTTGTGAAAGCCGCGCTGCGTGACGGCGTCCGCCGTGACGGTCGGGACGACGACGGCGAAACCCGTGTTCGCATAACGCGAGAGCGCCGCAAGCGTCATCGCGGAGGTTAGGTTTCCGACGACGCCGATGACGGTGAAATCCGCGGCGGCGACGTTCGCGTTCGACGCGGCGAGCCCGGGGTCGTCGCGATCGTCGAGCGCGCGAGTTCCCCACACGTGCGAGACCGGCGCGGTGAAACGATTGATCTCGTCGACGGCGGCCTGCACGCCTTTGACGACCTCTTGCCCGTACTTCTGCAACGGGCCCGAGAGCGTGACGTTCACTGCGATCGTCAGTTGCTGCAGATAGTGTTGCGGCCCCGTGATCGGCTGGATCGGCACGATCTGCGAGCGCGCCGGGAGCGCGGCACCTCCCGCTGCGGCTGCTGCGGCGGCGGCGATGAACCGGCCGCGATTCATACGTATCCGCCGACGGTCGTCAGCAAGAAGAAGACCGAAAACGTCATGTTGGAGATGAAGATGCGTTCGTTGATGACGAAGAGATTGGCGCCGCTGCGGAAGAGATACTCTTCGTAAACGATTAGAACTGCGACCGCCGCGACGCCGAGATAGTAGGTGCGGCCCGCGCCGGCGAGCATCCCCGCGCCCGCTAGCAGCAGCAGCATGACGCCGTGCAGCAGAATCGGCAGCACGCGCCCGCTCCCTTCACCGAAGCGCACCGGCAAGGAACGGATTCCTTGCGCGCGATCGACGCCGAGATCCATGAGCGCGTAGATGATGTCGAAGCCGGCGACCCAGATCGTTACCGCCGCGAAGAGCAGGATCGCCGGCAGCGTCACTCGTCCCGCGATGCCGACGTAGGCACCGAGCGGCGCGAGCCCGTCGACCGCGCCGAGAACGAAGTGGGTTCCCCACGTGAACCGCTTGCAGAGCGGGTAGGTGAGCACGAGCAGGATGGCGATCGGCAGCAGTTTCACGCAGAGCGGATTGAGCATCCACGCGGCGACGAAGAGCAGTCCGAGGCCGGCGAGGCCGGACCAGACCATGACGCCCGGCTTGAGTGCGCCGCTGGCGAGCGCGCGGCGCGCGGTGCGCGGATTGCGCGCGTCGATCTCGCGATCGAAGAAGCGATTGGCCGACATCGCGGCCGTGCGCGCGCCGAGAACGGCGAGCGTGATCCAGCCGAGCGCGGCGAGCGAGGGAATCCCGCGAGCGGCCAGGATCGCGCCGACGTAGGCGAACGGCAGCGCGAAGAGCGTGTGCTCGATCCGAATCTCGCGGAGGAAGAGCGCGACGCTCTTCAATGGCCTCGCTCCGGCGCGCGCAGCAGCGAGGCATACGCCGCCGGGCCCTGTCCGGACCAATCGTCGGGCTGCAGCGCGCGTTCGATCGCGTCGAGCCCGTACTCGCGCCACCGCTCGGTGACGCGCGTGCGCGTCGCGTCGTCCATGATCGTCTCCGCCGGCCACGACCGCGCGTATCCCTCCGACGCGTCCTTGCGCGTCGCATCGATGCCGATCTTCGTGCCGTACGCCACGCTGTACGAGCCGTGATCGAGATCGTCGACGGGCCCCGGCATCATCACGACGTCGCGCTCCGGTGCGAGATTGTTGAGGACGAACCAGGCGACCGCGCGCGGGTTGCTGACATCGACGTCCGCATCGACGATGACGAGGACGCGCGTCAACATCATCATGTGTCCGAGCCCCCAGAGGGCGTTCATCACCTTCTTCGCCTGCCCGGGGTAGGATTTACGAATCGAGACGATCGCGAGATTGTGAAAGCCGCCCTCGACGGGGAGATTCATGTCCGCGACTTCCGGCAGCATCGCTTGCAAGAGCGGCAGGAAGATGCGCTCCGTCGCCTTGCCGAGCCATGCATCTTCCATCGGCGGCTTTCCGACGAGCGTCGCGGCGTAGATCGGTTTGCGGCGGTGCGTCACGCACGTGACGTGAAACGTCGGATAGCGGTCGACCGGCGTGTAGACGCCGGTGTGATCGCCGAACGGTCCCTCGTCGCGCAGATCGCGGTTGTCCACGTAGCCTTCGAGCACGAACTCGGCTTCGGCCGGCACCGGCAAGTCGACGGTGCGCGCGCGCACGAGATCGACGGGCTTCCCGCGCAGCAATCCGGCGAAGGCGAACTCGTCGACGATCGGCGGGAGCGGCGCGGTCGCCGCGTAGGTCAGCACCGGCTCGGTTCCGATTGCGACCGCGACCGGAACCTTCTCGCCCCACGCGTCGGCGTGCGCGCGACCGTGTTTGTGCCGTTGCCAATGCATCGCCGTCTCGCGCGGGCCGAAGCGCTGCATGCGATAGATGCCGACGTTGAGGCGCTGCGTGCGCGGATCTTTCGTGATGACGAGCGGCAGCGTGATGAACGGTCCGGCATCGCCCGGCCACGTCGTCAGCACCGGCAGGGCGTTGAGGTCGGGTTCGGTGACGACCGTCTCTTGAACCCCGCCGTTGCGCACGACGTTCGGCACCGCGTTGGCGAACGGCGCGAGGCGCATCGCGCCGCGCAGCTTTCCGACCAGCGATCCCGAGGGAGGCGTGAAGTCGATCAGGCTGCGGATGCGTTCGCCGGCCTCGTCGAGCGTCGCAACGTCGAGCGCGGTCGCCATGCGCCGGCGCGTCCCGAACTGATTCGTGAGCACCGGAAAATTCGAGCCCTTGACGTTGGTGAAGAGGAGCGCGGGGCCGCCGCCCTTCACGACGCGGTCGGTGATCTCGGCGATCTCGAGGTGTGGATCGACGCTCGCCTCGACGACGTGCAGCTCGCCGTTCCGGCGCAAGGCTTCTACGAACTCTCCGAGCGTCGCAAAGGGCATCGCGCCCTCTCTTACGCGCCCGGGCAGGTCACTCCCGGCGAGCGGGAATTCCGGCGACGAAGCGCGCTCCTCCCGACGCCGCCTCGTCGACGGTGACGATGCCGTCGTGGGCGCGAGCGATCCAGCGCACGATCGCGAGCCCGAGGCCCGTGCCCGAGCCGTCGTTCGCGCGGCGGTAGAAGCGCTCGAAGATGCGCTCGCGCTCGCCGGGCGGCACGCCCTCGCCGTCGTCTTCGACGACGATCTCGCAGAGGCGGCCGTTGCGGCGCGACGCGATGGAGACGCGGCTGCGCGCGTGGCGCACGGCGTTGTCGAGCAGGTTGCGCGCGAGCTCGCGCAGCCGGCGCTCGTCGCCCTCGACGATCGCCGTTGCCGGGGCGGCGTCGACGCGTATGCCGCGCTCGTTCGCCACCGGCTCGCTCTCGCGCGAGCAGAACGCGACGATCGCGGCGAGATCGACCGGCTCGCATTGCAGCGCGCGCCGGCCGGGATCGCGAGCGAGCGTCAGCAGACCGGTGACGACCGCAGAGGCTTCGAGCGCGCAGCCGGCGATCGCTTCGAACGCGTCGCGCGATTCGTCGCTCGCGCGCGACCGCGCCGCCTGCGCGATCGCTGCGATCGCGGCCAGCGGCGACCGCAGTTCGTGCGCCGCGTCCGAGGCGAAGAGACGCTCCCGCTCGCGTGCGGCATCGAGCGGCGCGATCGTAGCGCGGGCCAGTGCGTACGATGCGAGCGCGACGACCGCGACGAGCGGTGCATCGATCGCCGCGAGCGTGAGCGCGACGTGCCGCATCGCGGCGGCGAGCGCGTGCGCTCCTTCGGCCGTTTCCATCGCGGGCCCGAGCAGCGAAGCGTACTCGCGCGCCATGAACGCGTAAGCGCCCGCATTGAGCGCCAAGAGAACGCAGACGAAGATGAAGAGATAGAGCGCCGCCGCGCGAGCGATCACGCTCGGGGACCTGCGCCGATCAGGCGTTCCTCAGACGGTATCCGACGCCCCATACGGTCTCGATGACGCCGCTCGCGCCCAGCGCCTTGAGCTTGCGGCGGAGTTGGCTCACGTAGACGTCGACGATGTTGCTCGATCCCTCGAAGTCGTAATCCCAGATGCGCTCGACGATCTGCGTCCGCGTCAGCGCGATGCCGGCGTTGCGGGCGAGAAACTCCAAGAGACGAAATTCGGTGGCGCCCAAGGCGATGGGTTTGCCGTCGTACGCGACCGATCTGCCGGCGAGGTCGATCCGAAGCGCCCCGGCGGAGACGACGCCGACCATCGGCCGGTCGGCGCGGCGCAGGATCGCGGATATGCGCGCGATCAGCTCCTCTTCGACGAACGGCTTGACGAGATAATCGTCCGCGCCGCAATTCAGTCCCGCGACGCGATCTTCGACCGCATCGCGCGCGGTGAGCATGAGGATCGGCGTCTGCACGCCCTCGGCGCGCGCGCTGCGCGCGAGCGTGAAGCCGTCCATGCCGGGCAATCCGACGTCGACGACCGCGGCGTCGTAGCACCGGCGCAGCAGGTGATCGAGTCCGGCCGCGCCGTCGGTGACGACGTTGGCGGCGAACTTCCGCGCCTCGAGCATGGTGCGGATCGACTCCGCAACCGGCACGTTGTCCTCGACGACGAGAACTCGCATGGCTAGTATTTCAACGGGCCGGGGAAAGCTACTGTCAGCGCGCCGCTAAGGTACGGGTGGGAGCCGGGCGGCTGCACCTCTTGCATGAGGATCCGGAACGGTGCGATCTGCACGGCGCCGTAGTATACGAAGTCGCGGTTGATGAACGGGTTGGCGTAGGCATCGTACCGCACGCCGAGATAGGCGTGGGGAATCGGATAGTACTTCAGGCGCACGTAACCGCCGCTGGAGTGTTGGTTGGTCAAGAAGCCGTCGGCGTCGTGGTCGTCCCCATACCATTGCTCGGCCTGCAGGTCGAGATCGCCGTAGCGCGCGTGACCGACCAGACCGTAACGCTCGTAGAGATCGGCGAACGGAAGACGCCCGGTCGGCATGATGCCGAGCGTTCCGCCGAGCGCGGTCGCGCCGACGTCGGCCTCACTCTTGGCCGTCTGCGCGAGCGTCTCGCGCAGCCAGATGCTCATCTCGGGGCTCTTGAGCCACGTGGACTCACCGGTCGGAACCGGCTTGCCGCCGTACGCAGAACCGGAGTAGAAGCCGAAGTCGACGGCGCCGTCCACGCGCAGGTTGCCGAAGGTTCGCTCGGCCATCACGCCCCAGCGGGGCGACGAGAGCGGCAGATTGTTCAACCCGACGTGCGCGCCGTAGTAGCCATATTGCTCGAGGTCGTCGAGCCGTTGGCCCGGCGACTGCGCGAGCGGAAGCTCGAAGAGGCCGCCGCGGTAGAGCGTCTGCGTGTGCGCGTTGTACGCGGCCGCGAAGACCAGATACGTCGCCGCCGGACCGCCGCCGGCGCCGAAGTTGTAGTGGAGGTACGCGGTGATCTGACCGATGTTGCCGCTTCCGAGCAGGATGCCGCCGGGCGTGAACTCCCGGGTATCGGGCGCCGGATGCTCGTCGTACTCCAGTTGGTAACGTATCGCGAAGATCGTCGTGCCGTGCTCGGGGAGCGGCAATCTGTAGCCGTGAGAGCGGAAGTAATTCCCGAACGCATTGAGTTCGGGCAAGACGCTGTGGCACTGCCCGCAACGCAGGTGGTATCGCTGAGCGAAGATCGGTATCGCGCGCGCCGGCGCTTGGGTTAGGGCGATGAAGAAGAGCGCGAGGACCGCAACGGCAACGCTATTGCGCAACGATCGCCGCCCGCATCGGCGCGCCGTAGTGGAAGAAACAGCCGAAAAGATACGTGCCGGGGCGATCGACGGCAATCGTCTGCGACGACGCGTTCGGCTGCAAGGCGCCGCTGCTGAAGCCGCCCGAGAGCGAGTTCCCGTGCTGCTGGAGCGCCGAGTCGCCGAACGGCGAGCCGCTCGGGAACTTCGTCGCGTTCGGAATGAGCGTTGCCGTGTGCGCGAAGCTGTCCGTGTTGACGAAATGGATTTGCGAACCGACGGGAACGGTCGTCACGGGCGGCGAGTAGCCCCCGCTCGTTCCGTAGGGCGTCGGCGTCGGTGCGTAGAGCGTCAGGCTGATGTCGATCGTCGTGCCGCCGCTTCCGCCCGATGAGGTCGGAATGCCGCCCGCCGTGCAGGCGGCGAGCGAGAGCGCGAAGCAGGCCGCGAACCGGCGCATCAGCGCTGCGCCATCCGCTCGTCTTTGAGCGCGTCGACGATCGCGTCGCTCAGCGCGCTCGACGCGAGCATCGTCTGCGAGAGCCTGCCCCGCGCGTCGAGAACGTAGACGAAGGTCGTGTGCTCGTCGCGGTAACCGTCGCGCCCTTGGACCGCGATGACGCCGAACTCTTTCATGATCGCGTGAACGTCGCGCACCGGCCCGCCGGCGAGGATCCAGTATCGCGGGTCGGCGCCGAATCGGCGCGCGATCTCGCGCATCGCAGCGGGGGAGTCGTGCTCCGGATCGAGCGTGATCGTCAACAGGCGTCCGTTGATGTGGCCGTGCGCGATTTTGCTCGCGGCGTCGGAGAACTGTGCGTTGATGAGCGGGCACGCGTCGGTGCAGTGCGCCCCGACGAACGTCACGGCGACCGGCTTGCCAACGAGCGAGCCGAGCGTAAAGGCGCGGCCGCGCTGATCGACGAGCTGCGGTCGCCGCTCCTGCGCCGCAGCCGCGCGCGACTTCCTGACGATTGCGTAGCCGCCCGGTCCGGGCGACGCGGTCGGCCCCGGCGTCGCTCCCGCGACGACTTGGATGACGTCGCGCATGTTGAACTCGACGTAGTGATACGCGCAGCCGATCAGATAGATGCCCGGATCCTTGAGGGTGACGGTGACGGAGTCGCCCGGATTGAGCGAGCCGCTGGCATAGCCGGCGCCGAGTATGCCGTTCCCGCTGGGATAGAACGAGAGGCTCGGGTTCTGCGGCCATTTCACGGGCGGAGAACTCACCGTTGCGATGACGTTGAGCGTGTGCGGATCTTTATTCGATAGATTTTCGATCGTGATCTGCGCGCCGGGTGGAAAGGCGAGCACCTGCGAGTTCTTCGTCTGCGTATATCCGCCGACGGTTCCCCACACCGGATCGTTCTCGACGCCGATCTTTTGATTGGGCACGCCGAGACCGATCGCCGACGATTGCGGAAATGGTGAGGGCGACCCTCCGCCGCCCCCACCGCCGACGCTGCTGAGGCCGCCGCCGTTCGTGCACGCAGCTGCGACCGCGCACAGGGCGACGGAGAGCCACGCTGCCCGGCCGCCGGATCTCATCGCGCCGGCGCTGTCGCCTGCGGTCCCGGCGTCGCGCCATTTGCGACGACGAGCACGGTCCGCATTCCGGAGCCGTAGTGGTAGAAGCAGCCGATCAGGTAGATGCCCTTCTTGCCGAGCGTGACCGTCACGCTCGAGCCCGGATTGATAGAGCCGCTCGCGTAGCCTTTCTGGAGTTTACCGCCCGATGGCGTCAACGTGAGTTTTGGACTCTGCGGAAAATTCGCCGGCGGTCCCTTGATTTTCTTGACGACGTTGAGCGTGTGGTGAAGATTCTTCGAGATGTTTTTGATCGTGATCTTCGTGCCGGGTGGGAAGCCGAGCGCTTGCGAGAAGTTCTGCTGCGTGAACCCGCCGAGCACGGCGCTCCAGTTCGGGTCGTCGATCGTTCCGAGTCCTTCCGAGGGGAGCTCTTCGCTGATCGTGCCGGTTCCCGCGTCGCCCTTCGGCAACGTCGCGGTCATCGTAAGATCCGGCATGCCGGGGAGCGCGTACGTCGCTCCGGCGGCGCCGTTGCCGTAGCGTCCGCCGCACGCCGCGAGCGCGATTGCGGCGACTGCGACGAAGAGTGCTGCTAGTTTCCTAGACATGTGGCCTCCAAGAGAGTAGTGGTGGTGTGATGCTATCCGTTGCAGATGAAAAAAGTATAAAGCGGGGTTGAGGCTAGGGATTCTTGATCGAATCGCGCATTGCGGCGGCGATATTCTGCAGCGCGGGATCGCCGGCGGCGTCGAGCGTGGCTCGTGCGAAGGCGTTGCGCGCCGCTGCGTTCTCCCCCTGCCGAAGCAAGACGACGCCGAGCGCGAATCTCGCTCGAGCGTAGGTGGGAGCCAGACCAAGCGCGCTCTCGAGCTCGCGCTGGGCGGCGTCGTAGCGTCCGAGACGCTCTTCGGCGAGGGCGAGATCGTAATGGGCGAGCGCGTACGACGGGTTCGCGTGGAGGAGTTTTCCAAAATCCTCGCGCGCCGTTGCGGCGTCTCCGCCCTGCAACGCGACGATGCCTCGCGAGTAGAGCGCGCGCGCCGATTCCGGTGCGAGCGCTACGTAACGATCGGCAATCTTCCGCGCTTCGGCGAGGTCGCCGAGCGCGAGATCCACCGAGACGAGGTTTGCCATCGCGGCGAGGAACGCGGAGTCGAGCGCGATCGCGGCGCGCAGTTCGCGAGCGGCATCGGCGTTGCGCTGCAAGTTCGCGTACGCGAGCGCGAGATCGTATCGAGCGGTCGAGCCTTGCGGCTCCGCGGGCTCGAGCGCGACGATGCGCTCGAACTCGGCGGCGGCCGCGCTCCAATCGCCGCGCGCTTCGGCTTGGAGCCCGATGGTGAAGCGTTCTTCGATCTCACGCTTGACCGCGACGGCGCGCAACGCCGGCGCCGACGTCGTGCGCGGCACCGGGGCCGGAGAGGCGTACGTTTGTGCGGCGACCGGGGCCGCCGCGAGTTGGAAGAGGAGGGCGGCGAGTAGGGGAACCCGCATCGCTCACTGCGTGCCCGGATCGGGAGGTAAATCGGCTTCGCGCGACCTCGCAGAAGAGGCGGCGCGCTCGGGCTTGCACTCCCAGCCCACCCGGCCGGCCGAGGTGATGGGGCCGAGGAGCGCGGGCGCGGCCGAAGGCGTCAATCCGCCGGCGAGCAGCTCTTCAATGGAAGCGGCTCCAGCGACCGCGAGGCGGCCGCAGAGAAGGACCCCGGTCAGAAGAGCGACCGCGAGCAAGCGGAGTTGGGTTCTTGACACTCCTTCCATCATAGTCGAAAGTCTAAAGAATCCGTGAAGCGTACGTTCCTAGGCGCCGCGACCGTGCTCTCTCTCGTGCTCGCGGCGGCTTCGGCGCGCGCGCAGGCTCCATTGCTGGTCGGCTCCGTACGAGACCAGCACGGGCGGCCGATTCCCGGCGCCCGCGTCGCCGGCACTGCGAGCGGCGGCGCCGGTCCGTCCACCACGACCGACGCGTCCGGCACGTTCGCGCTTCACGCCGCCGCGATCGTCTCGGTTACCGTCAGTTGCCGCTACTGTCAGACCGCGGTCTTCGCCGTGACGCCGGAGCAGCCGGTCGTCGCGATCGTGCGCCGGTACGACGCGTTGCTCGACGACTCGCCCTCGCAGAGCGATCTCGACAGCCTTCCCTACGCGCACGTCGAGTCGTCGATCGCGCTGCGTCCGTTCACGCTGCTCGCGCAAACGACGACCGCCTATCCGGGCTCTCGCCTGAGCGATCGCGGTCTCTCCGCGAGCGGCTCGCTGCTGATTGACGATAACGTGCCCGCGTACGACAGCGTCTCCGGGGAGTCGCCGTACTCGTTGGTGCCGGCACGGTACGAGCAGAGCGCCGCCGTGCGCGACGCTTCGAACGCGTACGCATACGGCGATGAGGCCGGCGGCGGCATCGTCGATCTCACGCCCTTCGCCGCCGGCTCGAATCCGGAGATCGCGCTCGTCGGCAACGACGCGATCGCGCGCGCGCAGGTCGGATCGGACGCGGCGGGCGCCGCGATCGCTTCCTTCAGCAACGACGAAGAGTCGCGTCAACGCGGGGACGTATTCGCGACGTGGCCGCTCGGCGGCGGCGAGTCGCTGGGGTTCTCCGGCGGCAGCGAGCAGGGGCGTCAGTACGAATCGCCGGGCTCGCAGTTTGCCGGCAGCTTCTCGTTTGCGAACGCAAGCTTCTCCGACGCGCGGCTCGAGAACGTAACCGTCTCGGCGGAGACCGATCGGGGCAACTACGCGCTGCAGGCCGGCGAGTATCCGATCTCGTCGGGATGGTCGGACTCGAGCTTTGCGGCCGGCGTGCGATCGAACGGCACGTTCTTCGGATTCGCCGACGTCGGGCTCCGCACGACGAGCGGATTCTACGACGCGCAGGCGCTGCTTTACGGGCCGCCGCGTCTCGGCGTAACCTTGACGCAGACTCGGGCCGATGCCGGGTTCTCCGCGAACGGCGCGGATTACGCGATCACCGGCGGCGTCGGCGCGTTTTGGTTCGACTACGCCGGCGGGACGTACGGGTATTCGTGGCCGGTGAAGACGGCGCTCGCGGTGCCGTCGCTCGACGCGCGGCTCTTTCCGAACGGAAAGTGGAGCCTCGACCTGCAAGGCAGCGGCTCGTTCACGCTGCCGACGTTCACCGAGCAGTATCTCTATTCGAACGCGGTGACGGTTCCGGTGCAGTATCAGCGCAACTCGCTCTACGCGGGCTCGCTGACCTACACGGATACCTCGCGGCTGCGCTTCTCGTTCGAGCAGGCGTCGGAGGAAGTGACCGGCGCCGCGTCCGGTCAGGTGACGTCGAGCGGCGTATCGGCGATCTGGCAGATCGCGCCGGTGCTCTCGCTGCGCGCCTGGACGATGCACGTCACCGACACGGTGCCCGTCTACGGCACGGTTCCGGCCTACGGCGGCGAGGCGCCCACGGCAAACGCGTTCTGGATGACGTACGACGTCGCGGGCGGCGTGCGCGCCGACGCGATCTATCGGCGCGATCTACTCGATTCGACGCCGTTCTATCACGTAGACGGCGCGATCTCGGGACCGGTTGCCAACGGCTTGCGGTGGTATGCGGGCGTCGAAGATCGCATGCGCCGAACCTTCATCGATATCGGGATGCGCTTCGACGCCCGTTAACTAGTCGTCGTCGTGGCGGCCGTGCGGACGCCGCCGGCGCCGCGTCGGGGGTGCGCCCGGTCCGTCGACCGGCGGGCTGGACGATTCGCGAGGCTCGCGCGATTCGCGAGGCGCGCGCGGACCGCGCGGAACGAATTCGCCGTTGCCCGAGGCGCCCGCCAAGAGCGCCTTGCGCGAGAGATTGATGCGGCCTTGGCCGTCGATCTCGACGACCTTGACCTCCACCTCGTCGCCGACCTTGACGACGTCTTCGACCTTCTCGACGCGCGTCGGCGCGAGCTGGCTGATGTGCACCAGTCCTTCCTTGCCGGGGAGAATCTGCACGAACGCGCCGATGTTGATGATGCGCGTGACCGTGCCGCGATACGTCTCGCCGACGCGGATCTCTTTCGTGAGGTTCTCGACGATCTGCTTCGCGGCATCGCCGGATGCGCCGTCGAGTGAGGTGATGAAGACGCTGCCGTCGTCCTCGATGTCGATCTTCTCGACGCCGGTGTCGGCGATGATCTTGTTGATCACCTTGCCGCCGGGTCCGATGACGTCCTTGATCTTCGCCGGATCGATCTTGATGACGATCATGCGCGGGGCGTACTGCGAGAGTTCCTCGCGCGGCTTTGCGATCGTCTCTGCGAGCTTGTCGATGATCGCGTGACGCGACTTGCGCGCCTGCTTCATCGCCTCTCGCATGATCTCGAGCGTGATGCCCGCGACTTTGATGTCCATCTGGATCGCGGTGATGCCCTTCTTGGTTCCCGCGACTTTGAAGTCCATCTCGCCGAGCGCGTCTTCGAGACCCTGGATGTCGGTGAGGATCGAGTACTTGCTGCCCTTGAGGATCAGGCCCATCGCGACGCCGGCGACGTGATCGCGAATCGGAACGCCCGCGTCCATGAGTGCGAGCGTCGAGCCGCAGACCGAGGCCATGGACGAAGAACCGTTCGATTCGAGGACTTCGCTCATCAGGCGCAGCGTGTACGGAAACTCGTCTTTCGGCGGGAGCACCGGAACGAGGGCGCGCTCCGCGAGATGGCCGTGGCCGATCTCGCGCCGGCCGGGACCGCGCATCGGTCGCGTCTCGCCGACCGAGTAGGGCGGAAAGTTGTAGAAGTGCATGTAGCGCTTGTCTTCCAACTCGACGATGCCGTCGAGCCGCTGCGCGTCGCTCGTCGAACCGAGCGTCGCCGCGGTGAAGACCTGCGTCTGTCCGCGCGTGAAGATGCCGGAGCCGTGGACGCGCGGCACGTAATGCACCTTGCACCAGATGGGACGCACCTCGTCGGGCTTTCTTCCGTCGGGGCGGACCTTCTCGTCCACGACCATGGTGCGAAGCTCGTCCTCCTCCATGGCCTTGATGACCTTATAGAACTCCTTCGCGGTCGCCGGCGACTCGAGCAGCGCCTGAATGTCGTCGTCTTTCTTGGAGCAACGCGAGAGCGCTTCTTCGACCGAGATCGCGGCGAACGCCGTTTCGCGTTTCTGCTTCTCGACCGTGCGCATCGCCTTGGCGACGTCCTTGGCGAAGGTTTTGCGGACCCACTTCTCGAGCGCGGCGTCGATCTTTAGGAGCGGGAACTCCCGCTTATCTTTGCCGGCCTTTTTCGCGAGCTGCTCGATCGCCTTGATGATCTTGCGGATCTCGCCGTGTGCGAACTCGACCGCGCCGAGGAAATCCTCCTCGTCGATCTCGTTGCCGCTGCCTTCGACCATCATGACCGCCTCGGCGGTGCCGGCGATCACGATGTCCATGCCGCCGGTCGCGTATTGCGGCAGCGTCGGATTGCAAACGTACTCGCCGTTCTCGTCGCGTCCGACGCGAACCGCGGCGACCGTCTTCTCGAACGGAATGTCGCTGAGCGCGAGCGCGGCGCCGGCGGCGCAGACGCCGAGCACGTCGGCGTCGAGTTGCGGATCGATCGAGAGCACCGTCGCGACGATCTGAACGTCGTTACGAAATCCGTCGGGAAAGAGCGGGCGAATCGGCCTGTCGATCTGCCGCGAACTGATCACCGCGTGTTCGGGCGGACGGCCTTCGCGCTTGATATAACCGCCGGGAATTTTTCCGGCGGCGTACATCTTCTCTTCGAAGTCGCAGGTGAGAGGGAAGAAATCGATGCCTTCACGAGGTTTCTCGGAGGCAGTTACGGCGCAGAGCACGACGTTTTGATCGCCGTAACGAACCAGCGCGGAGCCGTTTGCTTGCTTCGCCAGTTCGCCGGTTTCGATGGTCATCGTGCGCCCGCCGACCGTTAAAGTTACGGAATCGGGCACAGTATCTCCTAAATTCTAACTACTTTTCTCTTAATAGATTGCTCGCGGGGTGTTCGGCAGGGCCGCGCCGCGACCTGCCCAAAACGGCTCCCATGCAAAGCCCCAGCCCCGCCGCCTTGACGGAGCTTAAGCTCAAGGCGAACGACATTCGTCAGGGCATCATCCGGTCGTTGCTCGCCGCCGGGTCCGGACACTCGGCCGGCCCGCTCGACATGTCCGACGTTTTCACCGCGCTCTACGGCTGCCTGATGCGTCACGATCCGAAGAATCCGGAGTGGCCGGAACGCGATCGTCTCTTGCTCTCGTGCGGGCACATCGCGCCCGTTCGCTACTCGGCGATGGCGAACTTCGGCTACTTTCCCGTCGAAGAATTGCTGACGCTGCGCAAGTTCGGAACGCGGCTGCAGGGCCATCCCGAACGCGTGCGCCTTCCCGCGGTCGAGACAACCTCCGGCCCGCTCGGCGAGGGGCTCGCGCAGGGCGTCGGCATGGCGCTCGGCGCGAAGATGGACGGCAAGGATTTTCACGTCTGGGTCGTGACGTCGGACGCCGAGCATCAGTGCGGTCTGCATTGGGAGGCCGTGATGACCGGCGCGAAGTTCAAACTCGACAACCTCACCGCCGTCGTCGATCGCAACTTCATTCAAATAGACGGAAGCACCGAGGACGTGATGCCGCTCGAGCCGCTCGCCGATAAGTATCGCTCGTTCAATTGGGAGGTCTTCGAGTGCGACGGCAACGACATCGCCGAGTTCATCGAGACGGCGCAGCGCGCCGCGCGCTTCAAAGGCAAGCCGCACGTGATTATCGCGAACACCGTGCCGGGCAAGGGCGTCTCCTACATGGAGGGCGACTACACGTGGCACGGCAAACCGCCGAACGCCGCGCAGGCCGACGAAGCGCTGCGCGAGCTGGCGGCCGAGCGTGAGAGGATCCTGGCAAATGGCTAACGCGCAGACGGCCGAGGCGATGCGCCTCGTGGACTACCGCAACGGCGAGATCGAGCAAGTGCCGACGCGCAACGGCTTCGGCGAGGGACTCATCGAGGCGGGCACGCGCGACGAGAACGTGCTCGGCATCTGTGCCGACCTCTCGGAGTCGACGCGCTTCGAGGGCTTCAAGAAGGCGCATCCCGCGCAGTATATCGAGATCGGCGTCTCCGAGCAGATGCTCGTCGCGATGGCCGGCGGACTCGCCTCGGTCGGGAAGATTCCGTGGATCGCGTCGTACGCGATGTTCAATCCGGGGCGCTCCTGGGAGCAAGTGCGCACGATCATGGCGCTCAACGAAACGAACGTGAAGATCGCGGGCGCGCACGCCGGCGTCTCGGTCGGGCCCGACGGCGCGACCCATCAGGCGATCGAGGACATCGCGATCATGCGCGTGATTCCGCACATGACCGTCGTCGTGCCGTGCGACTCCGTGCAGACGAAGAAGGCGACCCTCGCACTCTCGGCGGCGTGGGGTCCCGCGTACTTACGCTTCGGCCGCGAGAAGTCGGCCGTGATCACGACCGACGAGACGCCGTTTCAGATCGGCGTCGCGCAGATCTTCCGCGAGGGAAGCGACGTCGCGATCGTCGCGTGCGGCATCCTCGTCTACAACGCGCTGCTCGCCGCCGATCGGCTCGCGCGCGAGGACGGCATCGAGTGCCGCGTCGTCAACAATCACACCGTGAAGCCGATGGACGAAGCCGCGATCGTCGACGCCGCGCAGAGCTGCGGCACGGTCGTGACCGTCGAGGAGCATCAGAAGCATGCCGGCATGGGCTCGCGCGTCGCGGAGATTCTCGCGCAGCGCCATCCCGCGCCGATCGAGATGGTCGGCGTCGAGGACACGTTCGGGCAATCGGGCGATCCGGTCGAACTGATCGAGTTCTACGGGATGGGCGTGGACGCGATCGTTGCCGCCGCGCGCCGCGCCCACAAACGCAAGGGCTAGCGGCGCAGGCCCAGTTCTTGGATGAGGCTGCGGTAGCGCTCGAGATTCTTCGCGTGCAGATAGTTCAACAGACGGCGGCGCTGGCCGACTTGTAAGAGCAGGCCGCGGCGGCTGTGATGGTCTTTCTTGTGAATCTTGAGGTGCTCGGTGAGCTGATTGATCGATGCGGTGAGCATCGCGATCTGCACTTCGGCCGAACCGGTGTCGTTCGACCCGCGGCCGTACTTGCCGGCGATCTCGGCTTTGGCTTCCTTGGTGAGCGGCACGAAAATACTCCTTAGTCAGGATAGTCTCGCTCGGGTACAGTCTCGACCGTCCCGGCGACCGGCCTAGGATAGCAAAAGCCGCCGCCGCTCGCAAGGTGCGGCCGGGTTCCCGAAAAAGTCGCCCTCTCATGGATCTCGGCATACGCGGACGCACGGCGCTGGTAACCGGAGCGAGCGGCGGCATCGGAGAGGCGGTAGCCCTCGCTCTTGCAGCCGAGGGCGCAAAGCTGGCGCTGGCAGCGCGCGACCTCGAGCGCCTCGACGGCGTCGCGCGGAGAGCCGCGGAGGCCGGCGCGCAGGAGGCGCGCGCCTTCGCCCTCGATCTCGAAGAGCCGGAGTCGATCGCGGCGATGCTCGGCGCCGTGCGCGCCGCATTCGGCGACGCGGAGATCGTCGTCCTCAACGGGGGCGGTCCGCGCGCCGGCCGTTTCGGCGAGGTCTCGATCGCCGACTGGGATCGCGCCTACCAATTATTGTTGCGCTCGATGCTCGTGCTGCTCGACGCGCTCGTTCCGGCGATGCGCGCGAATCGCTGGGGACGAATCGTCGCGCTGACCTCGACCTCGGT
The DNA here is from genome assembly GCA_035541935.1 of Candidatus Binatia bacterium. GTDB lineage: Bacteria > Vulcanimicrobiota > Vulcanimicrobiia > Vulcanimicrobiales > Vulcanimicrobiaceae > Cybelea. The sequence goes on from DATKMJ010000067.1 coordinate 111,985, forward strand.
GAAGCAGCCGATCGAAACGCTCGTACTCTCGAACGCGTTTCGCACGGCGCTCGTCGCGTCGCTGCGCACGCTCGCCGGCGAGGTCGCGCGCGACGGCGTCACGATCAACTGCATCGCGACGGGCCGAATAGATACGACCCGGCTGCGTTCGCTCTACGGAAACGATGAGAACGCGCTGCGCGCGGCCGGCGCGGAGGTGCCGATCGGACGGATCGCTACGCCGGCCGAGTTCGCTCCGCTCGTTGCGTTTCTCTGCGGAGAACCGGCGAGTTACGTAACGGGACAGACGATCTCGATCGACGGCGGGCTCGTTCGCGGGCTCTTCGGATAACGCCGGTGGGCAGAGTTCGCGCGCCCGCCTTCGGCCTCTCGATCGACGGATTCGGCGCGGGGCCCGGTCAGGATCTCGAGCATCCGCTCGGGATCGGCGCAGAGGCGATCTTCGAATGGTTCTTCGCGACGCGCACGTTCGCCGAGATGCAGGACCGCGACGGCGGCGAGATGGGAATCGACGATGCGTTCGCGCGGCGCGGTTTCGACGACGTCGGCGCGTGGATCGTGGGACGCAACATGTTCGGCCCGGTGCGCGGGCCGTGGCCCGACGAAACGTGGCGCGGGTGGTGGGGTGACGACCCGCCGTTCCACACGCCGGTCTTCGTGCTGACGCATCATCCGCGCGAGACGATCGTCATGCAGGGCGGCACGACGTTTCACTTCGTGACGGAAGGGATCGAGGCCGCGCTCGCATTGGCGAGGGAAGCGGCGGGCCGGCAGGACGTTCGCATCGGCGGCGGCGTCGCCACGATTCGCGCGTACCTGCGCGCGCGGCTGATCGACGAGATGCATCTCGCGGTCGCTCCCGCGCTTCTCGGCTCGGGCGAGGCGCTCTTCGACGGCCTCGACCTTCCCCGCCTCGGCTATGCGGTGACGGAGACGGTCCCCGGCGAGCGCGCGACGCACGTGCTCGTCGAGCGGGGCAAGGTGCGCTAGCGGGCGGCGCGAATCACCGGGCCGATATGCAAGGAGTAGAAGGAAAGCGCGTCGCCGCTCTGATCGGCGACGGATTCGAGGAGTTAGAGCTCGCCGAGCCGCGGCGAGCACTGGAAGAGGCCGGCGCCATCGTCACCGTCGTGGGGATCGACGAGAAGGCGCGCCAGCGGATTCGCGGCAAGCGGGGCCTCGACGATGGGCAGGTCTTACGAGCCGAAGAGCTCGTCGCCGATTGCACGGCCGAAGATTTCGACGCGATCCTGATACCGGGCGGCACCTCGCCTGACCGGATTCGCACCGACCAAGACGTCCATCGCTTCGTCCGCGAGTTCGACGCAATCAAGAAGCCGATGTTCTCGATCGGCCACGGCGCACAGGTGCTGATCTCCGCGCAGATCGTCCGCGGCCGGCAGGTTACCGGCGTGCACTCGATCGCCGACGACATTCGCAACGCCGGCGGACTCTATCGCGATCAGCCGACCGTGACCGATTCGAACTGGGTCTCGACGCGCGGCGGCGACGATATCCCGCAATTCAATCGCGCGATGCTCGAGAAGCTCGCGACCGCCGTTCCCGCTCAGATCGGATCGTAGCGGGCGAGCGTCTCGCCGTACTGACGCACGGCGAAGAACGCGACGATAACGCAGAACGCCAGCTCGCCGAGCAGGCTGTGACCGACGACGCCGATCGCGTAGGCGCCCGCGCTCGCCGCGACGGCGAGGAGCACGTAGAGCGCGCGCGACGCGCCGCCGCGCATCGTCGCCGAGATCGCGACGAGCGTCGCGGTGACGACGGCCGGCAGCGCGACGAGCAGCGCGTACGTATCGAAGGCGCCGCGCGAGAGTTGCGCCACGGCGTAGATCGAGGTCGCAAGCGTGACTGCGACGCAAGGAACGAGCGCCTTCGCGCGCGCGAGCTCGCGGCCGAAGAGCGGCGCGCTCTGCTCGCAGCGATCGAGGTGCGGATGGAGCCCGGGGCTCTGCGCGAGCGCGAATCCGATTCCGAGCAGCGTGCAGAAGAGAACGATGCCGGGCGGCCCCGGCGGGGCGAGCAGGCCCGCGGCGATCGCGGCGGCGCACGCCGCGATGAGCATGCGCCGCTGCGCGTGCAGCCTCGCGCGCAGGACCGCGCAAGCGACGCGTGCCGTCATGCGAAGGCCGACGCCGCGGCGGCGTCGGCGTGCGTCGAGAAGAGAGCGCGCCCGGCCGTAACGGCGAGAATCTGCGCCGCGTAGACGGGCTGCGGGCGATCGAGCACGACGAGCCTCGGATCGCCGACGAGCGCGCCGATCAGAGGATAGGCGAGCGCCTCGTGCATGCCGGAGAGCCGCGTGCGCAGGACCGCGGCGCGCTCGAGCGCGGCGCGCGGGTCAACGTTCCAGAGCGCCGCGCGGTATGCGAGGTAGCGTTCGAACTCGGCCTCGTCGAGCGGAAACGGTTCGTGCGGAACGAGCGCGGCGATGCGCTTGCAGTGGACCGATTGCACGCGCGGATCGTACTCGTCGATCAAGACGCTGCCGCTCGTCGCCTTCGCGATGCCCGCGGCGAGCAGCGCCGCGATGGCCGCTTCGCTCGTCGACGCGCACGTCAGCGCGCGGCGCTCTCCGGCGGCAAGGCTGAGCGTCAGCGGCCCGACCGAGCCGCCGCCGGCGTCGAACGTCGCTTCTCGCATCCGCAAGAGAGGCATCGGAGCAGTATCATTCGGCGTTTTCGGCCAACTCCACTATCCCATCGTGCTCGATAACAGCGAAGTCGCCCGCAAGCTCTTGGAGATCCGCACGCTCATGGAGATGGCGGGCGAGTCGTTCTACAAGTACATGGCCTACGAAAAGGCGGCCGCATCGGTCGAGAACGCACCGCCGCTCGCCGACCTCGTCGCGTCGGGCGAGCATCTCAAGTTGCCCTCCATCGGCAAGACGATCGGCGCCGCGATCGAGGAGCTCGTGAAGACGGGAACGGCGGAGCCGCTCGAGGAGCTCTACAAGCGCTTCCCGCCGTCGATCGTCGAGGTGCTCGGCGTGAGCGGCATCGGAACGAAGACGGCCGCGATGCTTTTCACGGATTACGGAATCGCCTCGCTCGCCGACCTGGAGTCCGCGATCGCAGCCGGCGCGCTCGCCGGCGTTCCGCGGCTCGGCAGCAAGACGATCGAGAACTGGCGCCGCGGAATTCTCGCGTACAAGGGGCGCCAACGGCGCACGCCGCTGCCGCAGGCGCTCGCGATCGCGCACGAAGCGATCGACTACCTGCGCGATGGACCTCCGCTCGAACGTCTCGAGTATGCGGGCAGCCTGCGGCGCTGCGAGGTGACGGTCGGCGATATCGATATCGTCTGCACGTCGCCGCAGGCGGCCGAGGTGATCGCGCACTTTACCGCGTGGCCCCGCGCGCGAGCCGTGCTCGCCGAAGGCCCGACGAAGGCGAGCATCTGGCTCGAGGGAGGACTGCAGATCGACCTGCGCGTGCTGCCCGACCACCTCTACGGCAACCTGCTGCAGCACTTCACCGGATCGCGCGAGCACAACATCAAGCTGCGCGAACACGCGGTGCGATCCGGCCTGCGCGTCAGCGAGAACGGCATCCTGAATCTCGAGAGCGGCGACGTGATCACGTGCTCCGACGAAGCCGGCGTCTATGCGGCGCTCGGCATGCAATTCGTTCCGCCGGAGCTGCGCAGCGGACTCGACGAGATCGATCTCGCGCGAGCCGGCGCGATTCCGAGGCTCGTCGAGCGTCGCGACCTTCTCGGCGATTTCCACATGCACACGACGTCGAGCGACGGCGACGACACGCTCGAGGCGATGATCGCGGCCGCGGCGGCGCTCGGCTATGCGTACCACGCGATCAGCGATCACTCGAAGGGACGCGTTCGCCGGTACGGCGTGAGCCCGCAGGACCTCATCGAGCAGCGAGCGCTCGCGCAGAAGCTCGGCGAACGATACAAGATTCGCACGCTCTGTTCGAGCGAGGTGGACGTTCTGCCCGACGGCTCGCTCGACTTCCCCGACGACGTGCTTGCGAGCCTCGACATCGTTATCGCATCCGTGCACACGGCGACGCGGCAGTCGCGCGAGGAGATGACGGCGCGTCTGATCCGCGCGTGCGAGAATCCTTACGTGACGATCGTCGGCCATCCCACCGGACGCCGCTTCGACGCGTCGTCGGGATACGAATTCGATTACGACGCGGTCTTCGCGGCGGCGGCGCGTACGGGAACCGCGCTCGAGATCGACGGACAGGCGGCGCGCCTCGATCTTCCCGCGCCGCTCGCGCGCAAGGCTGCCGCTTTCGGCGTTACGCTCTCGCTCGATAGCGACGCGCACCGCACCGGAGATCTCCACGCGATCGAGTACGCGGTCGGGCAGGCGCGCCGCGCGGGACTCCGCAAAGAGGACGTTCTCAACGCGCAGCCGCTCGAGTTCGTGCAGGCCTTCGTCGCCCGCAAGCGGGCCGCGGCGTGATTGCGGGCGCGCGCGTCGCGGGCTCGCGCGCCGCGCGCGGACGGACGCTGCTCTTCGTGCACGGCGTCGGCTCGACCGCGGCGATCTGGGACGCGCAGCTCGAGGCCTTCGCGGGCGAGCACCTCTGCGCGGCGGTCGAGTTGCGCGGCAACGGTGCGCGCAAGCCCGATCCCGATCCCGTCACGATCTCTCGCGAGGGTTTCGCGCAGGACGCGCTCGCCGTCGCCGGCGCGCTCGGAGCCGAACGATTCACGCTGGTCGGGTGCAGCCTCGGCGGCGTCGTCGCATTCGAGTTGTGGCGTACCGCGCCGGAGCGGATCGAGGCGATGCTCTTGCTCGGAACGTTCGCCCGCTATCCCGACGGCGAAAAGTACGCGCGGCAGATCGTCGAGCAGGCGCGCGAAATCGGCAACATGCGGGCGTTCGGAGAGCAACGCGCCGCGCGGCTCGGGCTGCCGCCGGACCGGCTGCACGAAACCGTCGAGCAGTTCGCCTGCAAATCGGTCGAATGTTTCGCCGCGGCGACCCAGGCGACGTGGACCGGCGATTACGCCGACGTGCTGCCTTCGATCGGCGTTCCGGCGCTCGTTGCCCACGGCGAGCACGACGCGGTTGCGCCGCGCGCCCTCTCCGAAGCGATCGCGGCGGGGATTCCGGGCGCGAGGCTCGCAGAGATCGAGGGAGCCGGTCACGTTGCGAACGCGGACAATCCGCGCGCCTTCAACGCGCTGCTGCGGGAGTTTTTGCGCTCTTAGGAGGCCGCGCCGATGCGCTCGGGCATCGAATACAGGTTCGCGCGGTCGCCGCGCAAGAAGCCCGCGAGCGTCACGTGAAATTCCCGCGCCAGGTCCACCGCGAGACTGCTCGGCGCCGATACCGACGCGACGATCGGCACGCGTGCGACGACGGCTTTCTGTAATATCTCGTAGCTCGCGCGGCCGCTGACGACGAGCGCGCGGCGCGCGAACGGCAGCCGCCCTTCGAGCAATCCCCAGCCGACGACCTTGTCGACGGCGTTGTGGCGGCCGACGTCCTCGCGCACCGCGACCGCCTCGCCGCGCTCGTCGAAGACCGCGGCGGCGTGAAGGCCGCCGGTGGCCGAGAAGACGCGTTGCGCCGAGCGCATCTTCTCGGGAAGCGCGTAGAGCGTTCTCGCCGCGATCCGCACGTCGTCGGCGATCGGCTCGAGGCCGCGCTCGCGCAGCGAGTCGAGTTGGGCGCGCCCGCAGACCCCGCACGAGCTGTTCACCGTGAAGTGGCGTTCGAATCGCTCGAGATCGAGCGATTTCGCCGATCGCACCTCGATGCTGACGACGTTATACCGTTGCTCGGGGTCCACCGAGGCGTCGAGACAGTACGTGACCTCGGCGATCTCGTCGAGCGATGCGACGATGCCCTCGCCGTAGACGAAGCCGCAGGCCAGCTCGAAGTCGTTGCCGGGCGTCCGCATCGTCACGGCGAGCCGCTGCGTTTTGCCGCCCGCCGTCAGCCGGATCTCGAGCGGCTCTTCGGCCGCGAGATCGTCGTGCTTGCGGCTGCGCTCGTCGCCGGCGAGCGCGACGACCTCGGTCTCGACGCTGCGTCCGACGCGTCCTTCGACTCCGCTCAGGATGACACCAGAGGGAAGCTCAGCATGACACCAGAGGGGAGCTCAGGATGACACCAGAGGGAAGCTCAGCATGACACCAGAGGGAAACTCAGCATGACACCAGAGGGAAGCTCAGGATGACACCAGAGGGAAGCTCAGGATGACACCCGAGGGAAGCTCAGCATGACAGAGGGGAGCTCAGCATGACACCAGCGGGCTCAGGATGACACCGGGTCATCGGGGCGGTTTTGCACGTACGCGTAGCCGAAGCGCCCCTTGACGCAGAGGTGTCCGCTCGTAACCTCGTTCTCGATCGGCGACGTCACCTTGACGATCTCGTTCTCCTGCACGTGGAGCGTCAGCGTGCAGCCGACGCCGCAATACGAGCAGATCGTGTCGGTCACGGTCTGTTCGTCTTCCTTCCACTCGCCGCGCTCGCGCAGCTCGTGCTCCGACGAGAACATCAGCGCTCCGGTCGGGCAGACGCCGATGCAGTTGCCGCAGTAGACGCAGGCCGAGTCGGGGAGAGGAACGTCGTACTCGGTCGAGATGTGCGCGTCGAATCCGCGGCCCGCGACGGCGATGGCGAACGTGTTCTGCGCGTCCACGCCGCAGGCTTCGACGCACTTGTAGCAGAGGATGCACTTCGCGTAGTCGCGGACGTAGAGCGCGTTGTCGATCTTGATCGGACGAGCGACGGTCGCGGCGCCCTCGCCGTACCGCGAAGGATCGGCGCCGTACCGTTCGCCGTAGCGCTGCGCGTCGGGCGCCGTCGAGAGATCCACCGTCGATCCGAGAAACTCCAATACCATCTTTCGACTGTGGCGCACGCGCGGCGAATCGGTCTGAATCTTCATGCCGGGCTCGGCGCGCCGCGCGCACGCCGGCACGAGGACGCGTGAGCCTTCGAGCTCGACGACGCAGACGCGACAAGCGTTGACCGGCGTGAGCGATTCGAGGAAACAGAGCGTCGGCGTCTCGACGCCGGCGGCCTTGCAGGCGTCGAGGATCGTCGCGCCCTCGGGAACGCTCGCCGTCGCGCCGTCGATCGTCAGCTCGACGCTCACGGCGCGCCGGCCGTTTCGAAGAGGCGCAGGTTCGTGCGCGCCGACTCGACGGCGTTCGCCGCGGTCTGTCCGAGTCCGCAGATCGATGCGTCGCGCATCGCGGCGCCGATCTCGCCGAGCAGCGATATCTCTCGCGCCCGATCGCTGCCGGCGCGCGCGAGCCTCTCCAACGCCTCGGCTTGGCGCACGGTGCCGACGCGGCACGGCACGCACTGCCCGCACGATTCGTCGGCGAAGAAGTGCGCGATCCGTCGGACGATCGCGCTCATATCGGTCGCGTCGTCGAAGAGCATGACGACGCCCGAGCCGAGCGTTGCGCCGGCCGCACGCGCGTCCTCGAACGTCAGCGGCATCGTCAGCGCCTCCGCCGTCACGAACGAGCCGGCCGCACCGCCGAGCAGGATCGCTCGAAGCGTCCCGCTTCCCGCGACGCCTCCGGCGCTCTCGATCAGCGCGCCGAGCGTCGTGCCGTGCGGCACTTCGTAGAGCCCGGGAAGCGCGACCGCGCCGGAGAGGCAGAAGAGACGGGTGCCGGTCGAATCGGCCGTTCCGATGCGCGCGTACTCCTCGCCGCCGTCGAGCAGAATTCCCGGGATATTTGCGAGCGTCTCGACGTTGTTGATCTGCGTCGGCTTGCCGAAGAGCCCGGCCTGCACGGGAAACGGAGGCTTGCTGCGCGGCTCGCCGCGTTTGCCTTCGATCGAGTTGAAGAGCGCCGTCTCCTCGCCGCAGATGTAGGCGCCGGCGCCGCGCCGCACGTCAATCTCGAGATCGCCGAGCAACCCGGCCTCGCTCGCGCGTTCGATTGCGTTCGCGATGCGCGCCGCCGCGAGCGGGTACTCGGCGCGAATATAGATGAACGCGCGTTGGCAGCCGATCGCGTATGCCGCGATCGCCATCGCCTCGACGATCGCGAACGGATCGCGCTCCATCAGGACGCGATCCTTAAACGTTCCCGGCTCCGATTCGTCGGCGTTGCAGACGAGGTAGTGCGGACGGGCGCCGGCTTTGGCGACGACCTCCATCTTCCGTCCGGTCGGAAACGCCGCGCCGCCGCGTCCGAGTAGGTTCGAGGCGACGATCTCCGCGACGACGCGTTCCGGGCCGATCTCGCGCGCCTTCTCGAGCGCGCGAAAGCCGTCGTTCGCGCGATACTCGTCGAGGCTCTCCGGATCGATCTTGCCGACGCGCCGCAGCAATCGCAGCGGCGAGCCGCCGGTGCGCGTCTCGACCGGCTCGTCCGAGAGCGACGCCGTTGCCGGTGCGATCGCGCGCGCGAACGGCGGATCGCCCGCGTTGGCGATCAGCACCGCGGGCGCCCGATCGCAGAGGCCGAGGCAGGGACTGGGGAGCACCGTCGTCCCCGTCGCCTCGAGCGCGTCGTGCAGTTCGGTCGATCCCGCGCGCATGCACGCGATGTCGTCGCAGACGTGGAGCACGCGCGGCGGGCGCGGCGTCGTCGAGAAGAACGCGTAGAACGTCGCGACGCCGTAGACCTCGGCGGGCGCGACGCCGAGCCGCTCGGCGGCGTAGTTAACCGCGCCGTCGCTGATCCATCCGACGCGGCCGGCGATCGCGTGCAGAGCGGGCAGAAGCATGTCGCGCCCGACCCGCCGTCCGTCGCGCGCGCGCAACGCCGCATCCACGGCGTCGCGTTCCGCCGGCGTCGCGACGGCCGAGGTGAAGTGCACGTCGCTCACGCGGGCGCCGCCGCCGTTTCGAGCCTCTCGATGCAGACCGCGCAGGCCTTGAACTCGGCCGTTCCGGATTGCGGATCGGTCGCGTCGATCGTCAGAAGATTGGTCGCCACGTCGTCGTTGTAATGGAACGTCGTGAAGACGAGCCCCTCGCGCAGCCCGCGATCCACGTGGACCGGAATGACGACGCTCCCCCGCCGCGACCTGACGCGGACGCGCTCTCCCTCCGCGACGCCGTACCGCCGGGCGTCCTCGGGCGAGATGTCGAGGCGCTCGCCGCGCCGCAGCGGCGACGAGTAGCCGCCGCTCTGCACGCCGGTGTTGAACGAATCCAAGCGCCGGCCGGTCGTCAAACGCACCGGATACTCGTCGTCGAGCGCTTCGACCGGCGGGTCGTGCTCGACCGCGGCGAAGGGCGCGCGCTCGCCGCGCAGCGGCTCCTCCCAGAGCCGCGCGTGGAGGAACTGCTCGCCGGGATGGTTCTCGTCGTAGCAGGGCCAGGGTATGCCGCTGAGGCTCTCGAGTCGTGCGTAGCTCATCCCCGCATGCCAGGGCGAGAGGGATCGGCACTCGTCCCACGCGCCCTGCGGGGTGTACTCCGGCCAGTCGTGCCCGAGCCGCCGCGCCAGGTCGCCGAGGATCGCGATGTCGTCGCGCGCCTCGCCGGGCGGTTCGAGCGCCTTGCGGCAGCGCTGCACGCGCCGCTCGCTGCTCGTAACGGTCCCTTCGGATTCGCACCACGCAGCGGTCGCCGGGAGGACGACCTCGGCGAGCTCGCCGGTCTTCGTGAGGAAGATGTCCTGGACGATGAGGTGGCGCAAGCCGCGCAAAAGCCCGATTGCGTGCTCCTGATCGGCCTCCGACTGCGCGGGATTCTCGCCGATGATGTAGAGCGTGTCGAGCTCGCCGCGTTCGGCGGCGCGAAAGATGTCGGTGAGATTCCAGCCGCGCTTGCTCGGCAACGCGACGTTCCAGGCGCGTTCGAACTTCGCGCGGCTCGCGTCGTCCTCGACGTCCTGTCCGCCGGGGAACTTGTTCGGAATCGCGCCCATGTCGCCGCCGCCCTGCACGTTGTTCTGGCCGCGCAGCGGATTGAGGCCGCTGCCGTATCGCCCGACGTGGCCGCACAGAAGCGCGAGGTTGATGAGCGCGCGCACGTTATCCACCGCGTTGTGGTGCTCGGTGATGCCGAGCGTCCAGCAGAGCTGGGCGTGCGGCGCTCGAGCGTAGGCGTGTGCCAGCTCGCGCACGAGCGCAGCCGGCACGCCGGTCACGCGCTCCGCGTAGTCGAGCGTGTAGGGCTGCACCGTCGCGCGGTACTCCTCGAAGCCCGAGGTCGCGCGTTCGATGAACGGACGGTTCTCGAGCCCCGCGGCGAGGATCTCTCGGCCGACCGCGTTGGCGAGCGCGATGTCGGAGCCGACGTCGAGCCCCAGCCAGCCGTCGGCCCACTGCGCGCTCGTCGTGCGGCGCGGATCTACGACGTAAAGCTTCGCGCCGTTGCGGATCGCGCGGAGCACGTGGTGGAAGAAGATCGGATGCGTCTCGCGCGCATTCGACCCCCACAAGACGACGGTGTCGGCCCGTTCGATCTCCTCGTAGGAGCTCGTGCCGCCGCCCGCCCCGAAGACCGCCGTCAGACCGACGACGCTAGGGGCGTGTCAAGTTCGGTTGCAACTGTCGATGTTGTTGCTGCCCATAACCGAGCGAGCGAACTTTTGCGCGATGTAGTTCATCTCGTTGGTGGCCTTCGAGCAGCTGAACATTCCGAACGTGCGCGTCGGACCGCGGTCGCGCGCGTCGCGCAGGCCGGCCGCGGCTCGATCGAGCGCCTCGTCCCACGACGCGCGGCGGAGCTCCCCGCCGTCGCGCACGAGCGGATGCGTCAACCGAAGATAACCTTTGCTCATTTTGGGGTAATTCGAGTGCCGCCCGAACGCTCCCCACCGCGGCCTCAACCAAGGCCGGAGGCCGCCCGGCCGGCCGGAGGAGCTTGGCGACGGCGAAGGAAGTGTCGGCCGTGGATCTTTCGTCGACGACCGTTTACGCGGATGGTCGCTTCCTCAACTACGAGGACGCAAAAGTCGGCTTGCTCACGCACGGTTTGCAATACGGCACCGGCTGTTTCGAGGGCATTCGCGGCTACTGGGTGCCCGAAGAGCGCGATCTCTTTCTCGTGCTGTTGCCCGACCACTACGAGCGCCTCGAGACTTCCGCGAAGATTCTCACGATGGAGCTTCCCAATAGCGTCGACGAGCTCGTCGACATCACGATCGAGCTCTGCGTGCGCAACCGGTTCGAGTGCGACGTCTACATCCGGCCGTTCGCGTACAAGGCCGCCGAAGACGTCGGCGTGCGGTTGCACAACGTGCCCGACGCATTCGCGATCGTTCCGATTCCGTTCAAGCCGTATATCGATGCGGTCCGCGGTCTCGACGTATGCGTCAGCTCCTGGCGTCGCGCCGACGACACGATGGCGCCGCCCCGCGCGAAGATCACCGGTCTCTACGTCAACTCCGCGCTGGCGAAGAGCGAGGCGGTGCTCAACGGCTACGACGAGGCGATCCTGCTCTCGCACGACGGCCACGTCTCCGAAGGCTCCGCCGAGAACATCTTTTTAGTGCGGCGCGGCGTTCTCTACACGCCCGATCCGTCGCAGAACGTGCTCGAAGGCGTCACGCGCCGCGCGATCATGGATATCGCGCGCGAAGAGCTCGGCGTCGAGGTCGTCGAGCGTTCGATCGACCGCGGCGAGCTCTACTCGGCCGACGAAGTCTTCTTCACGGGCACGGCGGTCGGCATCTGCGCGGTCGCGTCGATCGATCGGCGCACGGTCGGCAACGGTACCGCCGGCGTGCTGACGAAGCGTCTCGCCGCGATGTACGATCGCATCGTTACCGGGCGCGACCCGCGCTACGCGTCGTGGCTGACCAGGACTTACGCCTCCGCGAGAATCAGCGCGTAGGCGGCGCGTCCGCGTCGCCGCCCGGAGAGCCCTCGTTCCAATAGTCGGCGTCGGGCGACGCCGCGAAGCCGGTCGCGGAGCGCCAGCGCGCCATCCGCAATTCTTGGTCGTACGTTAGGCGCGAGACCGCGTGGATGAAGGAGCGTCCGAGGTTCTGCGACGGCAGCGCGGTCGTCATCACGGCGATCGCGTACGGCGCGTCGGCGGCGAAGACGATGCCCGCGTCGTTGAGCGTGTCGTAGAGCGATCCCGTCTTGTGCGCGATCGCGACGTCGTCGGGAAGCGGCTCGGGCAGCAGCGTGTTGTACTGGTCGGCCTCGAGAATCCCGATCATCTCGTTCGACGACCATTGATCCACCAGCTCGCGCCGCGCCATCAGCGTGAGAAGGCGCACGAGATCGGCCGGTGACGTCCGCAGCGTCTCGCGAATCGCCCAACCCTCGGTGCGCACGTCTCCCGCGAGGTGCGTGTGCGCCAGGCCGAGCGAGTACATCTGACGGTTGATGTTGCGCCGCCCGACGAGCCGAATGAGCATGTTCGTCGCGGTATTGTCGCTGACGTCAATCATCTTCTCGAGCAGCAGCGAGACCGGATACGACGTTCCGGCGGGCGCGTCGCAGAGGTCCCCCGAGCCGTAATCCTTATCCGACGCGAGCAGCGTCACGCGGCGGCGCAGGTCGAAGCGCCCGGCTTCGAGCTGGGTGAAGACCTCGACCATCACGGGAAGCTTGATCGTCGATGCCGCCGGCATGCTTTTGCTCGCGTTGAAGCCCGCGTGATAGCCGGTGCTGAGATCGACGACGTCGAGCGCGCTTGCGGCCGGCAGCCGGTGCGCCATCACGCGAACGTCGGAATCGAGCCGGGCGAGGGGCGGCGGGAGATACGCACGCGCCGGCAGGGCCGGGAAGAGCGCAACCGAGAGGATGAATGCAGCAAAGGCCGCGCGCCGCAGCATTTGCCTTGCTACTCCCGGGGGCGCGGCAAGACCTGCGGGCGGCCGAAACGAAGGCTGCGCGCGTGAGCACGACGTTTTCACCGGTGCGGCGCGTCGACATCGTCGGCGTTCCGATGGATCTGGGCGCGAGCCGTCGCGGCGTGGACATGGGCCCGTCGGCGGTGCGCTACGCGAAACTGAACGACGCGGTACGGCGGCTCGGCATCGTCACGATCATCGACCGCGGAAACCTCTACGTCCCGATCCGCGAGTCGGCCGAGGCAACCGACTCCTCGGCGAAATTCCTCGACGTCATCACCGAGATCTGCGACGACCTCGCGAAGATCGTCGAAGATGCCATACGCTCCGGGGGCCTGCCGATCGTCCTCGGCGGCGATCACTCGATCGCAATGGGAACGCTCGCGGGTCTCACCGCTGCGTACGGAGCGCCGCCGGGACTCGTCTGGATCGACGCGCACGCCGACATCAATAACCCCGAGAGCTCCAGCAGCGGCAACGTCCACGGCATGCCGCTCTACTTTGCGCTACGCAACGGCTTCGCCGTGCCCTCGAGAACGGTGCAGATCGGCCTGCGCGACGTAGATCCGAACGAGAAGCGGCTGTTGCACGAGTTCGGCGTCAAGGCGTTTACGATGACCGACGTGGACAAGCTCGGAATGATGCGCGTGATGGAAGAGGCTCGAGATATCGCCGGTGCGGATAAGCGCCCGATCCACGTCTCGTTCGATATGGACGCGATAGACCCGAGCGAGGCGCCCGGCACGGGCACGCCCGTGAAGGGCGGCCTGAGTTACCGCGAAGCGCACCTCGTGATGGAGATGCTCCACGACAGCGGACAGCTCGGCTCGATCGAAATGGTCGAGATCAATCCGATCCTCGATAACCGCAATCAGACCGCGACGCTCGCGGTCGGCTTGATCTGCTCCGGCCTCGGAAAATCTATCCTCTAGCCCCCGTGTCACCGTTGTCACCCTGAGCGTCGTCGTGTCACCCTGAGCGCAGTCGAAGGGCTGAGCGTGTGTCACCCTGAGCGTAGTCGAAGGGCGAAGGGCGAAGGGCCCGTGTCACCGTGTCACCGTTGTCATCCTGAGCGGAGTCGAAGGGCGAAGGGCGAAGGGCGAAGGGCGAAAGCTTGATCGTCGCTACGCCCTGACACGCAACGCCGCCGCCGCAAACCGCGGGGTCCCAACTTGCGTCGGCGAGCAGCGACCGAATGCGGCTCTCGGTCTGCGCATCGATCGGCGGGTCGAACGTGATGCTCTGCGTGCGTCCGTCGTCGCCGACGGTGACGACGAGCGTGACGTGCGCGCCCATCGAATCGAGCTGCTTACGAACGCCGGGATCGAGCACCGGGTCGGGCTGTTCCGCGCCGAACGGCAGGTAGCCGCCGGCCTGATGCGTGCCGACGCTCGAGACGGCGCGCGTTGCCGGCGAGGCCTGCGCGTTCGGCGGGTCGTCGCTCTTTGCGTTCCCCGCTCCGGGGCGCGCTACCGCGCCGATCGCGGGAGCGGCGGGCGCGTTCGTCGCGACGCTCGTCTGCGCGGCCGAACGGGGATGCGGCCTTGCGTTGACGAGACGCAGTTCGCTTGCGAGATTGACCGCGGCCTTGACGTCACGATGCGGCGCGAGCGCGCGCGGCGGCGGATGCGGTGCCCGCGGCGGCGTGATCTGCACGTGGAGGATGCGGGTGAAGCTTACGGTCTCGATCGGCGTCGCGGTCGAAGCCGTCCAGGCCAACGCCGGAATCGAGAGCGCGACGAGCGCGTGAATTCCCACGGAAGCGAGCGTCGCTCGTTCCATTCGCGTTCGTGCGCCCAGCGCGGCAGCCATGAGGTGACCTCCCTTCGAGTTCAACGTGCGGCCGCCCCCGCGCGTGACCCCGCGGGAGCGGCGCCGGCCTCGGCTCCCCAGACGTCCCAGCCGCGCGCTCGCGAGCGCGCGAAGAGTTCGATGCGCGGCCGCCGCCCGCAGAGACGCTCGATCATCGAGCGGAAGATCGCCGGCTTCTCGCTGTGGGCGCCGCGTTGCGCCAAGACGACCTGCGGCTGCGCGAGGTCGAGAATCGGAAACGGCCTGCCGGTCGGATGCGTCGTCGCGACGAGCACGAGCTCCGAGGTCGGCTTCGTAAACGTCGGCATCACGCCTTGGCCCGCGATGATCTCGCCGCGCTTGTTCACCTTCACCCAGACGTACGCGACACCGCGATAGTGTAAGCCCCACGCGTCGATCAACTCCATCGCGAAGTCGAGCCGCGGGCAGGTCGCCCAGAGAAAGACCGCGGCGCGCGAGTTCAACATCCTACGTACGTCGATTGCGGCCAGCTCCTCGAGCGACATGAGAGGATAGTGCTTGGCGGCGGCGGCGTCTTTGATCGGGCTGCCGTAGTAATACCACGGCGGATCCACGTAGGCAATGTCGTAGCGCTTTGCCGGAAGCGGCGGCAAGACGAGATGCTGCGCTGCGGGAGTGCGCCGCTGCAACCGCCGCGCGTGTGCCTCGGCCTTCATCCCGCGAATTGCGCCGAGGCGAAGGCCGCGACGATCGCGCCGCAGAGCGTCGCGCCGAAGTTGACCGCGTCGTTCTCGATCCAGCCCACGCCGCGCCGCAACTCGGTCGGCGCGCCGCAGCCGTGACGCCGAAACTCGGAATGACGGCCGCACCGCGGACACCACCGCAGCGCCTGCACCGTCGCTCCCGCGAGCGAGTCGAGCAGCGTGCCGGCGACGCCGCCGAGCGCGACGCACCAGAACGGCGCGAGATGCACCGCCGCCGCGACGGCGCCGATCCAGAGCGCGCCCGCAACCGTTGCCGCGATGCCGAGCGGCGTCACTCCGCCCGAGAAGCCCGGCGCTACGCTCTCGAAGGTGACGATCGAGACCGGCGCGCTCCGCGAGAGCATGCCGATCTCCGTCGCCCACGTATCCGCCGACGCCGCCGCGAACGCGCCCGCGAACGCCGCGGCGAAGAGCGCGCCGCCGTGCGTGCCCGCCAGCGCGCAGAAGGCGGCGACGCCGCCGTTCGCAGCGACCTGCCATCCGTTGCGCGCTCCATGCTGCGCGTCGCTCTCGATCGAGCGCTTGCGCGCGCGCCCTACGCGCGAGAGCAACGTCGACGGAATGAAGAACGCGAAGAGCACCGCCGACCCGGGCCATCCGCCGGCGCTGAAGACGATCGCGCCGACGACGAATGCGGCGACCGCCCCGCCGCGCGTGAGACTCCCGGCGGCATGCGCGATCGCCGCGACGATCGCGGCGAGCACGACGCCGGCGACGATCTGCACGCTACACCGGCCGCGCCGCGTGTGCTTCGAGCGCCTCGAGCAGACCGGCCGTCGTGTATCGCTCCGCGACGACGTCGACGCGCAGCCCGGCCTCTTCCGCCGCGCGCGCCGTGATCGGCCCGATGCAAGCGACGAGTTTGCCGCGCGCCGCGCTCGCCGCGCGATCCTCGCCTCCGAGCAACTCGGCAAAGCCGCGCACGGTACTCGCGCTCGTGAACGTCAAGATGTCGGCGCGCTCGACGCTCTCGGCAAAACCCGGCGTGGGTGGGACGACCGTCTTGTATGCGGGCACGACGAGCGCCGCGATCCCCGCCTCTTCGAGCATTGCGGGAAGCACGTCGCGCGCCTCTTGCGCGCGATAGATAAGCGCGCGATCTCCGCGGCGCGCGCTCGCGACGATCGCGCGCGCCATCTCTTCGGCGACGAAGACCTCGGGAACGAGATCGGCGCGAACGCCGTAGGCTCGAAGACGATCGGCGGTGCGCTCGCCGATCGCGGCGACCTTCGCGCGTCCGATCGCGCGCGCGTCGGCGCCGCGCGACTCCAGCCGCGCAAAGAATGCATCGACGCCGTTTTGCGAGGTGAAGACGAGCCACGCGAACGAGTCGAGTTCGTCGAGCGCGCGTTCGGCGGCACCGGCGTCGTCGGCGGGTTCGATCGCGATCGCCGGCGCGGCGATCGGCTGCGCGCCGCGCTCGAGGAGCGCGTGCGCGAACGCCTCGGATTGCTCGCCCGCGCGCGTAATTAACACGCGTTTGCCGAAGAGCGGCGTCTCGTCGAACCAGCGCAGACGCTCGCGCAGCCGCGCGACGCTGCCGATGACGACGACCGCGGGCGCGCCGATCTTGGCCGCCGCGACGTCGTCGGCGATCGTCGCGAGCGTGCCGAGCACGGTGCGCTGGCTCGGGCGCGTGCCTTCTTGCACCACCGCGGCCGGCGTATCTTCGGAGAGGCCGTTCTCGACGAGGCGCCGCGCGATTTCGCGCAGATTCGCCGTCGCCATCAATCCGACGAGCGTACGCTGCGGGTCGGCGAGCTTCGCCCAGTCGAGCGTCGAGGCGGGCTTGCTGGGATCTTCGTGTCCGGTGAAGACGGTAAACGACGCGGCGTGCTCGCGATGCGTCACCGGAATCCCCGCATAGGCCGGCGCCGCGAGCGCCGAGCTCACGCCCGGGACAATTTCGAACGCTATGCCCGCGGCGCGCAGGGCCTCGGCCTCTTCGCCGCCGCGCCCGAAGACGAACGGATCGCCGCCCTTGAGACGAACGACGTGACGCCCTTCGCGCGCCTTCGCGATCGCGAGCCGCTCGATCTCCTCTTGTTCCATCGCGTGGTCGCCCGCGCGCTTTCCGACGTAGATGCGCTCGCACGAAGGCGGCGCGAGCGCGACGATCGCATCGCTAGCGAGCGCGTCGTAGAGCAGCACGTCCGCGGAGCGCAGGAGTTGCGCGCCCCGTAACGTCAGCAGGCCCGGGTCGCCCGGGCCTGCGCCGACGAGGGAGACGCGTCCGCGCTCGCTACTCACCGCCGTCGACCAGATCGAGTTCGAAGAGATCCCCCAAGACGCGCGCGCTCGACAGCGCTTCGGCGCCGTCGGTCGTCGCCTGCTCGCGCATCCGCAGGATCGCCGAGTGGAGCAGCTTCGAGACGATCGTCATCGTCATGCCGGTGACGAGCATGCGTTCGCGTTCGCCGAGGTCGGGGACTCGTGCCAGTAGCCGCTCCAGTTCGGCGACGCGAATCGCCTCCGCTTTCTGCGTCAGCCGCGCGATGACGGGAACCGCGACGCGCGAGCGATACCAGTCCTCGAACCGCGCCGCGTACTCCGCAATGATCTCCTCGACGGCGGGAATCGCCTCGCGCCGCGCTTCGAGCCGCGCGTTGACGAGCGATTTCAGGCCGTCGATGTCGACGAGCGAGACGTTGGCGACGTTGGCGACCTCGGGATCGACGTCGCGCGGCACGGCAATATCCACGATAAAGAGCGGGCGGTTCGGGCGCTGCGCCATCGCGGCGGCGACGCGCTCTTCGTCGAGCACGAAGTTCGAAGAACCGGTGGATGCGACGACGACGTCGGCGGCCGCCAGCGCGTCGACGAGTTCGGGCATCTCGACGGCCTCGCCGAGACCCGCTTCCGCGACGACGTCGCGCGAACGCGAAATCGTGCGATTCGCGACGATCACGCGCGCGGCGCCCTCTTGGCGCAGGCGCTTCACGGCGGTGCGGCCCATCTTGCCGGCTCCGACGACGAGGATCGAGCTGCCGTCGAGCGTTCCCAGGCGCGCGCGGGCCACTTCTACCGCGGCGGTCGCGATCGAGACCGACTCGCCGCCGATGCCGGTCTGCGCGCGCGCCGCCTTGCCGGCTGCCAGCGCTTCGCGGAAGAGCCGGTGCAGCGTGCGGCCGAGCGATTTCGCGCGCGTCGCGGCGACGTACGCGTCTTTGACCTGTCCGAGGATCTCCGCCTCGCCGATCAGCATCGAGTCGAGCCCCGTGCAGACGCGGAAGAGATGCTCGACCGCCTGATGCCCGAGATGCGTGTAGAGATACGACTCGAGGTCGTAGCTCGTCGTGCTGTGGCGGAAGTTCGAGAGGAACGATTTGATCTGCGAAGCGCCGCTCTCGTAATCGTCGAGCTCCGCGTAGATCTCGAGGCGGCCGCACGTCTGCAGCATCGCCGCCTCGCGCACCGCTTCGTAGTCGCGCAGCGCGACGAGCGCCTCGGCCATCCGCGCTGCCGGAAACGCGTGACGTTCGCGGACCTCGACGGGCGCGGTGTGGTGCGAGAGGCCGATGCAGGTGATCGGCATCGCTACTCCACGCTCAAGCGATGCGTGAGGATCGCCATCTCGCCGGCGAGATCGATGTTGCGCACGATGACGCCGGCGTCGAGTTGCAGCGGCATCGGCGCGAAGTTGAGGATCGCGCGAATGCCGAGATCGGCGACGCGCCGCGCGATCTCTTGCGCGGCTTCGGCGGGCACGGAGATCACGGCGATGTTCGCTCCGCAGCGCGGCAGCACGCGCTCCATCTCGGCGACGTCCTCGACGACGATTCCCTGCCAGCTCTGGCCGACGACGGCCGGGGAGCGATCGAAGATCGCCGCGACGTTGAAGCGCTGCTCGCGCGCCGTGATGAACGCGGCGAAGGCGCGCCCGAGATATCCGAAACCGACGATCGCGATCCGCCAGTCATGCTCCAATCCTAAGACCCAGGCGAGCTGTTCGACTAGCGGATCGATCGCATAGCCCTGCCCGCGCCGGCCCAGCGTGCCGAGCGAGCAGAGATCCTTGCGGATCTGCGTGCTCGCGATCGTGTGCCCGAGGAGCGCGGCGAGCCCGTGCGAGGTGATCGTGCGCTTGCCGGCGGCGCGAGCCTGGCGCAGCGCCCGGTGGTAGGCGTAGAGGCGCGGCACCGAGACCTCTCCGAGCGGTTCGGCGATGTCGAGGCGGCGCGCCTCGAGCTTGGGATCGATCACGCCGGGGCCCGCATCTGGGAGAGCGCGGCGTCGGCGGCCGCGATCGTCCGTTCGAGGTCGGTGCGGGTGTGAGCGGCCGAGAGAAAATTCGTTTCAAACGGAGACGGGGCGAGATAGACGCCTCGGTCGAGCATGGCGCCGAAGTACTTCGCGAAGAGCTCGCGATCCGACTCTCGCGCGCCGTCGAGATCGGCGACTGGCCGGGGCGCGAAGAAGATCGAGAACATCGAACCGGCGCGGGCCGCGTGGTGCGGCACGCCGTGCTTGCGCAGCACGCCGGATAGACCGTCGACGAGCCGCTCCGTCATCTCCTCGAGCCGCTCGAAGAGCGTCGCGTCGTCGGCGATCGCGGCCATCGTTGCGAGACCCGCGGCCATCGCGATCGGATTGCCGGCGAGCGTTCCCGCTTGATAGACGGGACCGTCGGGCGAGAGGCGCGCCATCACGTCGGCGCGTCCGCCGAACGCGCCGACCGGAAGCCCGCCGCCGATGACTTTTCCGAGCGTCGTGAGGTCGGGCGCGATCTGCTCGCGTTCCTGCGCGCCGCCGCGCGCGGCGCGAAAGCCGCTCATCACCTCGTCGAATATTAGCAGCGCGCCGTTGCGCGTGCAGAGCTCGCGCACGCGCGCCAGATAGCCGGGATGCGGCAGCACGAGCCCCATGTTGCCGGGATACGGCTCGACGATCGCGGCCGCGATCGACTCTGCGTGGCGTTCGAACGCCTCCTCCACCGCTGCGACGTCGTTGAACGGCAGCACGACCGTGTCGCGCGCCGTCCCTTCGGTGACGCCGGGCGAATCGGGAACGCCGTGCGTGAGCGCGCCCGAACCGGCGGCGATGAGGAACGAGTCGCCGTGACCGTGGTAGCAGCCCGCGAACTTTAGAATCTTCGGACGGCGAGTGAACCCGCGCGCGAGCCGGATCGCCGCCATCGTCGCCTCGGTGCCGCTCGAGACGAAGCGCAGCCGCTCGATCGACGGCATCATCGAGATGACGATCTCGGCCAGTTCGCTCTCCTGCTCGGTCGGCGTTCCGAACGACGTGCCGCGCGTCGCCGCGTTGGCGATCGCTCGGGTGACGGCTGGATGCGCGTGGCCGAGGAGCAGCGCGCCCCACGACATGACGTAATCGATATATTCGTGACCGTCGAGGTCGTAGAGCATCGCGCCGGCGCCGCTCTTCATGAAGACCGGCGAGAGGCCGACCGCGCCGAGCGCGCGCACCGGCGAGTTCACGCCGCCGGCGATGACGCCGCGGGCCCGCGCGAAGGCGCCGATCGAGCGTTCGAGCTTCACGGCAGGTCGCTCGAGCGGTTGACGTTGTGGAAGAAGCGGCCCTCGAACGCAACGAAGCGCGCCGCGACGCGCGCGACGAGCGCGCGCATCGAGCGGTCGCCGCCGCGAAGCAGTTCGAAGCCCTCGCGAAGGAGCGCGCGGCGATCGTAGAGCGCCGCGAGCGGCTCGATCCTGCCGTCGTGCTCCGGCACGACCGCTTCGTCGCCGGATTGCCACGACGCGCGGAGGCGTTCGAGCACGCCGGCGTCGAGATTCGGCTGATCCGCCGCGAGCGCGAAGATGCGATCGGCGCGGACGAGCGCGCAGGCGGAGAGCAGCGCCTCCGCCGGCCCGCGGCGCGGCTTGCGGTCGACGATCAGCGGAGCGTCGAGCATCGCGTCGGTCTCGCGCGAGAACGATCCGTTGCCCGCGATGTAGACCGCGGTCCCGAGCGCGCGAACGCGTTCGTAGAGGTGCGCGACCATCGGGCGTCCCTCGAGGCGATGCTCGAGCTTTCCGGGGAAGCGAGTCGCCTCGCCGCCGGCGAGCAGCACGACCGCAGGCGCGCTATCCACGGCGGAGCGCGTACTCTTTGGCGAAGTACGTGATCACGACGTCGGCGCCGGCGCGCACGAACGACGTGAGGAGTTCGTCGACCGCGCGCTCTCCGTCGAGCCATCCGCGCGCGGCCGCCGCTTTGAGCATCGCGTACTCGCCGCTGACGTTAAAGACCGCGAGCGGCACGTCGAACCGATCGCGTGCCGCGCGCAAGACGTCGAGGTAGGGAAGGCCCGGCTTGATCATCACGATATCGGCGCCTTCGGCGACGTCGAGCGCGATCTCTCGCAGCGCTTCGCGGGCGTTCGGAGGATCCATCTGGTAGCCGCGCCGGTCGCCGAATTGCGGCGTCGATCCGGCCGCTTCGCGGAACGGCCCATAGAACGCCGACGCGTATTTCGCGCTGTACGCCATGATCGCGACATCGCGCTCGCCTGCGGCGTCGAGCGCGCCGCGAATCGCGGCGACGCGGCCGTCCATCATATCCGAGGGTGCGACGACGTCGGCTCCGGCCTCTGCGTAGGTGAGCGCGATGCGCGCGAGCGTCTGGACCGTCGCGTCGTTCTCGACCTCGCCCCGAGAATCGAGAATGCCGCAATGGCCGTGATCGGTGTACTCGCAGCAGCAGAGATCGGCGATGACGAGCATCTCCGGCGCCGCGACCTTGATCGCGCGGATCGTGCTCTGCACGATGCCGTCGGAATCGTAGGCGCTCGACGCGACGGCATCTTTGCGGGCTGGGACGCCGAAGAGCAGCACGCTCTTGATGCCGAGCGAGTAGAGCGCTCGCGCTTCGTCGACGGCGCCCGCGAGATCGAAGCGCGCGATCCCCGGCATCGCTTCGATCGGACCCGCGTCGGCGGCGCGTTCGACGACGAAGAGCGGCTGCACGAGCTGCTCGAGATGGACGCGGTTCTCCCGGACGAGGCCGCGGACGACCTCGCTTCGGCGGAGCCGCCGCGGGCGCAAGACGATCAACCGATCGCCCCCGACCCAGCGGTGTTCGATGCTTTCAACGCAGCGGCTAGTTCGGTGCCCAGCGCTTGCGCCTCTTCCGCCGAGAAGACCGGGCGCTCGATCCGCGCTCGCGTCAGCGCCTCGGGGTGCGGCGCGTAGGCCGCCTGCACGACCATCGTCTCGCCGGAAAGGTATGCATGAATTCCCAACGGCGCGCTGCAGCCGGCGCGCATCTCGCGCAGGGCCGCTCGCTCGCAGAGGACGCAGAGTTCGCTGCGCGCATCGTTGACCGCGTCGCGCACGGTCGCGGCCAGCCACGCGTCGTCGGCCCGGACCTCGACCGCGAGCGCGCCTTGGCCGACGGACGGCACGAGCCGCTCGATCGGAAAGGGGAGCGTGTGCTTCGCGCGCCGGCCGAGGCGAATCAGGCCGGCCATCGCGAGCACGAGCGCGTCGTACTCGCCGTCGGCGAGCTTGCGCAGCCGCGTGTCCACGTTGCCGCGCACCGGCTCGTATCGAAGGTCGGGGCGCAGCGATTCGAGCTGCGCGCGCCGTCGCGGGCTCGACGTGCCGACGACCGCACCGCTCGGCAGCGATTCGAACGTCTCGTACCGCTCGCTGCAGAACGCGTCGCGCGCGTCTTCGCGTGCGGAGATCGCGGCGATCCGGGTCGTCTCGGGCAGAACGCCCGCGAGATCCTTACACGAGTGCACTGCGTAATCGGCGCGCCGCTCCTCGAGCGCGATCTCGAGCTCCTTCACGAAGACGTTGATCTCGCCGAGACGTTCGAGCGGCGCCGTCGGGTTCTTGTCGCCGGTCGTCATCACGCCGAGCATCGTCGTCACGATCCCGCGTCGCGCGAGCAGCGCCGCGACCGCGCGGCTCTGAATCGTCGCGAGCGCGCTGCGCCGCGTCGCGCAGACGAGCGTCGGGCGCGTCGTCGCCAACTCGTCGAGCGGGCGCTCCGCGAGCTCGCGGAGGATCGGCGCGCGCTCCTCGGGCGGAAACGATTCCTTGACGTACCGGCGCATGCGCGCGAGCGAGCGCAGCGCGTCGCCGTACGATGCGTCGAGCCGATCGGCCAGCTCTTCGACGACGCGCCGCGAGAACGCCGGCGCCTGTCCGCCCGAATCGACTCCGATCGTCAGTTCGCCGACTCGCCGCGTCGCCGGCATCGTGAAGTCGCCGCGTTCGGGAGCGATCGCGTCGCAGACGAGGGCGTGCGCGGCGCGCGCGTCCGCGACGACGCGCGCGTTGGTCTCGGACGAGTCCGTCGCGGCGACGACGAGTGCGGCCGAATCGAGATCGCGCGGCTCGTACCCGCGCTGCTCGCAGGTTCCGCCGCTCGCGCCGACGATCGAACGCACGCGGTCGCCGACGCGCTCGGCGACGACGAAGATTGAAAAACCTGCGTCCGCGAGCGCCTCGGCCTTACGCGCCGCAACGTTTCCTCCGCCGACGATGACGGCTCGACGGCCGTCCGCCCGGAGCGAAATGGGAAGCATACGAAGGCACAAAGAGTTCCGCGCCCGGCGGCAAAAAACCGCCTCGTGACGGTCCGCTCTTCGTGACGAATCCTCGGCAGGGAGCTGTCCGAGCCGGCTGCATCGGTGCGATCGTCGCGGCGCTGGCCACGGTGCCCGGGCTCTGGGTCGGCACGTTGTGGGATAACAGCGAGACCGCCTACGGCGAGGTCGCCCGCGAGATTCTGCTTACGCACGATTGGGTCGTGATGCATCTCAACGGCGTGCCGTACTTCGTGCAGCCGCCGCTCTACTTTTGGCTCGGCGCCGCGTTCTCGCTGATTCTCGGTCCTACCACGTTCGCGCTGCGACTTCCGTCGGCGCTCGCGACGATCGCGCTCGGCGGCTTCACGGGCTACGCGGTCGCGCGTCAGGTCGGAACGCGCGTTGGGATCTACAGCGCGGTCATCCTCTCGACGTGCCTGATGCAGACGGTGATCGGGCGGCTTGCGATCATGGACGCGCTGCTCGACCTCACGGTGGCGATGACGATCTTCTGGTGGTTTCGCGGGCTCGAGACCGGGCGCGACCGCTACGTTGCGTACGGCTGGCTCGCCGCCGCGGCCGGATTCTTGGCGAAGGGTTTGGTCGCGCCGGTCGTCGCGCTTCTCGTCATCGTTCCGTTCTATCTCTGGAACCGCAGTCGCGAGCCGATGCCGCCGCTCTCCGCGCGCGGATGGCTCCTCGGCTTCGCCGCGTTCGTCGCGGTCGTCTTGCCGTGGCCGCTCGCGCTCGTCTCGCGGTTTCATCTCTTTCCGCTCCAGAAACTGATCGGCGAATACACGTTCGGTCGCTACACGAACGTCGTCGAGAACCAAGCGGGGCCGGTGTGGTACTACGTGCCGGTCATCATTCTCGGCTTCTTCCCGTGGATCGCGTTTCTGCCGATGGCGATCGTGGACGGGGTGCGCCAGTTGCGCGCCGGCGGCGACGACGAGCGGCGGATCACGCGCGTGTTGCGGCTCGCGTTCGTCTGGATCGTGATGCCGCTGCTCTTCTTCAGTTTCGCGCGGACGAAGCTTCCGAACTACGTGGCGCTCGAGCTGCCGGCGCTCGCGCTGCTCGCGGCGCTCTACTTCGACGGCGTCGTTCGAAGGGGCACGGTTCGCTCGGCGGCGATCTCGGCGGCGACGGTGCCCGTCACGATCGGCGCGCTCGCCTTCGCCATCTGGCTCTTCACGCGCAACAACCGCCTGACGGTCGAGGTCGCCAACACGGTTCCGGCGCTCCTCGCGATGGCGGTCGCCATCTTCGCGGGATCGCTGCTGACGGCGCTGCTGCTCGCTCGCGCGCGCAGCGCCCGGCTCGCGCCGTACGCGCTCGCGCTCGCGGCGACGATCGCCGCCGACGTGCTCGCAGTGGTCGTCTTGCCGCACACCGAGGCGTTCAAGCCGATTCCGCGATTGGCGGCGCTCATCGAGCGCGAACGCAAGCCCGGCGACGAGGTGGCGATTCAAAACGTCTCGGGCGGCAACGCGCTGCTCTTCTACACGCGCCCCGTCGTTCGCGTTCTCGCCGCGCCGGGATCGGGCGACGCGCAGGGGGACGGCGTGGATCCGCGCGCCTTCATCTGCGGCGCGCCGCGCGCGTGGGTGATCGTTCCGGCGTCGTACGCCCCGCAGGACCCGAGTTACGGACGCCGCCGGCGCATCGTCGCCGTGGACCGCAAGGCCGCGCTCGTACTCTACGACGGCCCGGCCTGCACGCAGACCTAAGGTTTGTAGCCGGCGACCTGCGCCTCGGTGACGGCCGAGGCTTTGTTATTTCCGAGCGAACCGCGAATGTAGGTGATCACGTCGGCGACGTCTTTATTGCTCAACGTGCCCTTCCACGGCGGCATCTGTCCGTTGTAATTCGAACCGTTCACGACGATCGCGCCGTGCAGCCCGCCGAGCACGATGGCGATGACCTTGTTCGGATCGCCCGTGACCATCGGATTGTTTGCGAGCGGCGGGAAGGTGCCGGGCACGCCTTCGCCCGTCGCGCCGTGACAGCTCGCGCAGTTGGTCGAAAAGACCGACGCGCCGTGTCCGTTCGCGGCCGGTGCCGCGCCGCCGGACGCGTTGCCGCTCGGCAACTCGGCGGCTTGCGCGCCGAGCACGACCGATTCGGGCGGCGACGGCGGCGCTGCGGCCTGCTTCGCCATCGTCGTCAGTTGACCGAAGATCGAGAGTCCGACGATCGACGCGACGACGATCGCCGTCGTCCAAAGCACGCCCGAGCGCGCGGCGAAGCTGCGCGACTTGCTGCGATCGAGCCACGGCAGCAGCAACACGACGACGAGGAAGAGCGTCGGCACGATGATCGTCGCGATCAACTCCGTGCCGATCGTAAGCGGCCCGAGATGGATCTCCGGCGGCACGATCCCGAGTAAGCCGAAGAGCGATAAGAAATACCACGCCGGATAGGGCACGAAGAACTTCGTCGGATCGGCCTTTGCGTCGAGGTACGGCGGGAAGGCGAACGAGAGGAAGCAGATGATGATGAAGACGATCAGCGAGAACGCGCCGTCCATGAAAAACTGATCGGGCCAGAAGCGTCCCGGGCGCAGCGTGCGCGGATCTTCCACGACGGGTCCGGCCGGGCCGTTGTGCCGGAAGATTGCGAGGTGCGCGCCGACGAGCGCGACGAGCGCCGCCGGCATCAGCCAGACGTGGAGCCCGAAGAAGCGGTTGATCGTCGCGGTTCCCATTCCGCCGCCGCCCTGCGCGATGTGCTGGATGAGCGGCCCGGCGATCGGCGCAAGGCCGGTGATGTTCAGCGAGACCTGCGACGCGAAGTATGCGTCCATATCCCACGGCAGCAGGTAGCCCGTCAACCCGAGCACGAGGGTGACGAGCAGCAAGAAGACGCCGACGACCCATTGCAGCTCGCGCGGCGACTTGTACGCACCGAAGATCAGCACTTGCAAGAGATGGAGGAAGACGAGGGCGATCATCGCCGACGCGCCCCAGTAATGGATCGAGAGCAAGAAGTGCGTGTACGGATTGAGGTAGATCGCGCGCGTCGATTCCCACGCCGTCGCTGCGGACGGAGCGTAGAAGAACGTGAGGAAGATTCCGGTGACGATCTGCACGATCATCGCGAACATCGTCGCGCTGCCGAAGACGTACCAGTAGCTCGCTCCTCCCGGAACGTCTTCCGTGAGGAACTCTTGGGCCATCGAGATGAAGCCGGTGCGTTTTTCGATCCAATTCAGCATTGCGAAGCCCTTACGCCTGATACGAGACGACGATGCGCTGGGGGGTGTTCGACTGGTAGACGATCCACGTCACCTCGGCGGTGCCGCTGCGTTCCCGCACCGGCAGCGGATCGAGTCCGCGCGGCGCCGGTCCGGCGACGTGCGTGCCGTCGAACGTGTACTGCGAGCCGTGGCACGGGCACATGAACCGGTTCTGCGCGTCGTTCCAGTTGTAGTAGCAGCCCAGATGCGGGCAGATCGGGCTGAAGATGACGAAGCCCATGGTGACGACGTCGTACGGCACGTCGGCCTTGCCGCCGGGCTGATTGAAGATGTCGGGGCGCGCGGCCGCGAATTTTGCCGGGTCCACCTTGATGCCCCAGACGTACTCCGGCGCGCTCTGCTCGGGGAGGTATCCGTCTTTATACTTGAGCGTGAAGACGAGTTTGACCGGCTTCGCCGTCGCTTTCTGCAGGTCGTCGAGCTCCTGCGCGGTCAGCGGGGCCCAGCTTCCCGTCGATTCGTTCTTCGCGGGAAGCAGCGAACCGACGATCGGCACCGCGAGCACGAGGCCGACGATCCCTCCGATCGCGACGGTCGCGTTCGCCATGAACGTTCGCCGGGTGACTTCGTCGTCGGTCTGGACGCCTTGAGATGCGTCGGCATTCAAATCGGACAAGATCGTTCTCCACAAGACGAGCTTCGGAGTGGGCCCTTTTTGCCTCTGCGCTCGGTCATACCTTGTAGCTGTGAAGGCCCGAAATCCAGATGTTCACACCGAGATAGCAGAAGATAATCGAGAGAAAACCGATGACGCCGACCCAGCTCGTTCGCAGGCCTCTCCACGCGTGGCGCGTGTGCAGATGCATGTACGCGAGGTAGATGATCCACGAGAAGAGCGCGGCGGTTTCCTTGGGGTCCCACTGCCAGTACGCGCCCCACGCCTCTTTCGCCCACATCGCGCCGGTGATGATGCCGACCGAGATGAGCGGGAGGCCGACGGCGACGGCGCGATAGACGACGACGTCGAGCTGCGGCAGACTCGGCAGCGCGGCGAGCCAGGCGGAGAACGCGCCGCGGTCTCCCGACTTCTCGACCGCGCGCTCCGCGTAGTACTTGAACAGATAGAGCGCCGAGAAGACGAACGCGACGAGGAAAGCCGCGTACGACGAGACGACGATCGGCACGTGAATCTTCGCCCAGTACGATTGGAGCGACGGCACCGGCGGCATCGTGCCTTCGTACCAGGTGACGCCGTACGCGAGGAAGATCGCCGCCAGCGCGAGCACGAATCCGCCGGCGAACCATAACTTGTAGCGATAGGCGAAGACGAGGTAGATCGCGACCGACATCGCCGCGAAGAGCGAGAGCGATCCGTAGAGATTGAGCAGCGGCCAGACGTGCGTCGTCTCGAAGCGCACGATCAGCTGCGCGAACTGCGACGCGCATCCCGCGATCGCGAGCGCCGCGCCCGCCTTGCGCTGCCGCTCGTCGCGCGAGAAGAAGTAGAGCAGCAGGGCGATCGCGCCGAGCGTGTACGCTGCCAGAGAGATCGCGATTAGGAGTTCGTCCAACGGCATCCGCATCACGTCACCGGGTTCAAGGCTACCATCAAACCCCGGAACTCGCTCTCGAAAACGTCGTAACCCTTGACGGTCGTCGCCGCGGCGCCGACCTCGCAGCGGCCCGGGCCGAGCTCGGTGACGCGCAGGTAGAGGCGCGCCGGCAGGAAGTAAAAGGAGACGATCAACCCGGCGAGCAGGACGAACGCTCCGATACCGACGAGCGGAACGCCGGGATCGCGCCGGTACTGGAATCCGCTGTAGAGCGCGTAGTTCTGCGCCGTCAGGCGCCAGCCGTTTCCGAGATCGACCGAGCCGCCGACCGGGACGAGCGCCTCGCCGAGCGAGCTGCCGCCCTGCGTCAGGCTCAAGACGACCGCCGGATTGTTGACCCGGGGATCGGCCGTCGGCATGCCGCTCTGTTTGTCGATCGTCGGCGCGAAGCGCTCGTAAACGACGCTCTGCGACGTGCCCGGAATTTCGAACGAATCGCCTTCGAGCAGCGTGCGCCCCGCCAGCGCAGTATCCGGTCGTCCGTAGCGCGAGAGCGCGAAGCGCATGGCGAATCCGTAACTCGACTGATAGTAGAGCGTTCCGTCCACGTCGATCGGATGGTTCACGCGCACGGTCATCTGTTTCGGAACGCCGTCGGATCCGGTGACGGTCACGTTCGAGACGTAGTCGATCGGCTGATAGACCATGCCGCTCTTCGTCATGATCGGTGCGATCTTGTAGGCGAAGTCGTCGAGGCGAACCAACGCGCCGGTGCGCTCGACCTGCGCGGTCGTTCCCTTGACGACCGCCATCTCTCCGGAGAATCCGCGCGCCCAATAGAGCGTCGTGCCGGCCGCGATGATGACGAACCCGGCGTGCGCGACGAGAACGCCGCGGCGCGCCCACTCGTCTTTGTCGGCGAAACTCCACTCGATGCCGCCGAAGACGCGATCGCGCATTCGCCAGCCGCGCGCCGTCAAGAGATCGGCGAGCCGCCGGCGCACGGTCGCGGCGTCCCCCTGGGTTTCGAAGGTCGCGTGGAGCGGCATCTTCTCGACGCTCACCGGCCGCAGCGGCGGCAGGCGCGCGGGGATCACGCGTTTGAACGTGCAGACCGCCAGCGAGAGCAAGATCAGCGCGACGATGCCGACGTACCACGGCGAGTGGTAGACGTTGTCGAAGTTCAGGCGCAGGATCGCGCGGGCGACCGGCGCCGCGTAGCTCTGAAAGTACTGGCTTGGGTCCTGCCCCTGGTCCACGACGACGCCGACGAGCGTCAGCAAACCCCAGACGACGAAGAGAGAGACCGCGAAGAGCACGTTGCCGAACGTGCGAACGAACTCGGCGTAGGCTTCCCGCAGGAGCGTCACGACGCGGCCCAGCGGCGCTCGAGCGGCGCGATGATCCAGATCGAAAGCTCGTAGAGCGCGTACATCGGCAGCGCGAGCAGCGCCATCGTCAGCGGGTTGCCGTCGGGCGCCGCGATGCCGCCGGCAACGAAGAAGCCGAAGAGCGCGTGGCGCCGATGGCTCTTCAGCGTTGCGGCGCTGACGATGCCCAGGCGCGCGAGTCCGATCAGGACGATCGGCGTCTGGAAGATCAACGCGAAGAGCGCGAGCAGCACCATAACGAAGCTCAGCGTAGATGCGACGCCGAAGGTCGGCGTCGCGACCGCGTCGGTGATGTGAATCAGCGCCGAGACGACGCGCGGGATAACGACGAAGTGCGCGAAGGCCAGACCCGCCGCGGCGAGCAGTAGCGACGGAACGATGAAGCCGTAGACCATGCGGCGCGTACGCGGGTGGATCGCCGGCACGACGAAGAGCCAGAGTTGCTGCAAGAGCACCGGCAGCCCGATGACGACCCCGCCGATGACGGAGAACTTGAACTCGGTGAAGATCACGTCGGCCGGACCGAACGCGTGGAGTTCGATCCCTCCGAAATACTCTTGCATCATCCATCGGATGACGTACTGCGAGGGCCAGAAGAGCAGCACCGCGATCGCGCCGACCGTCGCGAGTGCGATCAAGAGACGGTTACGGAGCTCCCGCAGGTGCTCCGTAAACGGCATCTCCTTCTGATCCCACGGCGCCTCGTCGTCGCGCACGGCGTCGCTCGAAACGGTTAGGACGATGGCGTTCCGTGACCCGGCGTGGGCGGCGGGACCGATTCACCGGCGATCGAGCCGGCTTCGACGTTGTCCATGACGTCGGCGTGCTGCGCGGCGGCGCGCATCCGCGCCTCTTCGCGGGCGCGGGCGGCCGCCTCGTCGGCCTCGGCCTGTCCCACGAGAAATTCTTTCTTCGCTTGACCGGCGCTGCGCGCCAGCTTCGGAAGCTTGTCCGCTCCGAAGAGCAGCGCACCGACGATCAAGATGCCGATGATGATCGGCGCGTCGATGAGTGCGAGAAGCGGGTGTACGGTCATGATTCCAAAGCCTCCGTGAGCGTTATCAGCTCTTGTTTCGCCGCGCACGGCGCTATCGGCTCTAAAGCGGCCTTCGCCTGCTCGACGAACCGGCCGATCTGCGCGCGCGTCGCGGCCAGGCCGCCCTCGCGAGCGATGCCGTCAACGATCGTCGGAATCGCGTCGTCGCCGCCGTCCTCGTAGAAGCGCCGGACTTCGGCGCGAAATCGACCGTCGCCCGACGCGAGGGCGGCGATCAGCGGGATCGTCGTCTTGCGCTCGGTCAGGTCGTTGACGGCCGGCTTGCCGAGCGAGCGTTCGTCGGCGATCACGTCGAGCAGGTCGTCCTTCATTTGAAATGCGATGCCGAAGGCCTCGCCGTACGCGTCGAGCGCCGCGATCTCGACGGAGCCGCCGCCGCCCATGATCGCGCCGCACCGCGCCGACGCCGCAAAGAGCGAGGCCGTCTTCTTGCGCGCGATCTCGACGTAGGTCTCGAGCGGGAGATCGAGGTTGCCGAGCGCCTGGAGCTGCAGCACCTCGCCGTCGCAGATGTCGGCCAGCGTGGCGGAGAGCACGTTGGGAACCGGGTGCGGATAGTTGGTCGTGACGTTTTTGAAGATCCAGGCGAAGAGGTAGTCGCCGGCGAGCACGCTGACGCGGTTTCCAAAGTCCACGGCGGTCGCGTTGACGCCGCGCCGGATCCGCGCGTTATCGACGACGTCGTCGTGAATCAAGGTCGCGACGTGGATCAGTTCCATGTACGCGGCGAGGTGGAGGTGTTCGAGCGCGTTGCCGCCGCACGCGTCGGCCGCGAGCAGCGTGATGCGCGGGCGCAGCCGCTTGCCGCCGGCTGCGAGCATCCGTTTGACGGCCTCGGTGATGATCGGGTTGTCGGTCGAGAACTCCGCGCGGAAGAATTCTTCCACGAGCGCGTGGAGATCCTCGGAGGTGCCGCGCGCGGAATCTACGAGGCTCACGCTTTCGTTCCGTAATGGATCGCGATCGATCCGCCCATGAGCGGCACGAAGCCCGCGTCCGCGAAGCCCGCGCGCGCGAAGCGCTCGCGCAGCTCCGACGCGTTCGGATGGTGCGTCAGCGAGTTCGGGAGATACGTGTAGGCGCTGCGCGATCCGCCGACGACGCCGCCGACGAGCGGGACGACGCCGTAGAAGTAGAGGTCGAAGAGGCGCTTGAACGCGCGATTCGGCGCCTTCGTCACGTCGAGGCTGACGAAGCGCGCTCCGGGTCGGAGCACGCGCAGAATTTCGCGCAGCGTCGCGTCCACGTCGACGACGTTGCGCAGCGAGAAGCCCATCGTCGCGCCGTCGAAGGCGCCGTCCTCGAACGGCATCGCCATCACGTCGCCCTCGACGAAGCGAGTGCGGCGGCCCGTCTTCGTGCCCGCGCGCCTTTCGGCGCGCTCGAGCATCGGACGGCAGAAATCCAAGCCGGTAACGTCGAGCGTCGGATCGCTGCGCAAGAGGCCGAAGACGAGGTCGCCCGTGCCGCAGCAACAGTCGAGGACCCGGCCGCCGCTCGGGGGAGCGAGCAATCGAATCGCGCGCCGCCGCCAGCGCTCGTCGAGCCCGGCGGTCAGGACGCGATTTGCCAGGTCGTAGCGCGGCGCGATGTTTGCAAACATCTCTCGGACAAAGGCGCCCTTCTGGTTCTCCTCCCGGGCGCGCAGCGGGGTCGCGTTCATCGTTCTCGCCTGCTTCGGCTAGGCGGCTGGGACCTCCGTCGTGATGGCCGCGCGATGCTGCGGCTCAGCTCGACGCGCGAGGTTTTGACGGCGCTGCACGGCGCCCGGGAGATCGCGGTCGAGGCCTACACCCTGCACGGCTGCGTTTTGCGCGCGGTCGAGGCCGCCGCGCGGCGCGGCGCCGACGTGGAGGTCGCGCTGGAAGCGTCGCCCGCCGGCGACGCCCGGAGCCGCCTCGCCGGAGAGAACGCCCGCGTGGCCGCGGAACTGCGGGCGGCCGGCGCGAGCGCGACGCTGCGGCACGGCGCGCACGCAAAGGAGATCCAAGCCGACGGCGCCCTCTTTCTCGACGAGAAGAACTGGCATCTCGGCGATCTCGTGCTGCGCGCGGACGCCGCGGGCGCGGCCTCGATCGCGACGACGAAAGACGATGCGCTCGATCGCGAGGCGCGCCTCTTGCGCGCGTCGCGCGCCGGCGACGGCGTGATCGTCGAGAGCGAATCGTTTGGCTGCGGCAATCCCGCCTGGTCGGCGCTCCGCGCGCTCGGCCGCGCGGGCGCGCGCCCGCGGCTGCTCGTCAGCGAGCGCGATCTGCGCGGAAGCGGCCGCGAGCGAGCCGTGCTTTCGTCGCTCGCGCGCGACGGCGTGCGGGTTCGCGTCTGCAAAGACTCGGAGAAGCTGGCGGCATGCGGCGATCGCGCGTGGCTCGGCTCGGCGAACGCGACCGTTGCGTTCGGCCGATGGAACATGACCGATTGGGGCCTCTGCACGGACGACGCGACGATCGCCCGCGCGGTGCGCGACCGCCTCGAAGACGCCTGGCTCCGCGCCCGCAACCTCTGATCACTCATCTGTCATTCTGATCACTCACGTGTCATCCTGAGCTCTGTCATCCTGAGCGAAGTCGAAGGACGAAGGACTACTCTACATCGGCGGCTCCTGCGCGCGACGTCTTTTTCGCATCATCAGAGGCCGAAGAGCGCGCGGGCGTTCGCGTCGGATTTTGCGACGAGATCGGCGAGCGGCATCCCGAGTTCCGTCGCGAGCCGCGCCGCGGTGTGGGCGACGAATGCGGGTTCGTTGCGCTTTCCGCGCATCGGCACCGGCGCGAGATAGGGGCAGTCGGTCTCCAAGACGAGCGGCGCGTCGCCGGCCTCGCGGACCGCGTCGCGCAGCGGCTGCGCGTTCGGAAAGGTCAGCACGCCGCCGATTCCGAGGGAGAGCCCGAATTCGCCGACGTAGACGCGCGCCTCCGCCGGCGTTCCGGTGAAGCAGTGCACGACGCCGCGCATCTCCGGCGTCCACTCTTCGCGCAAGATCGCGGTGAAGTCGTCGAAGGCGTCGCGCTGGTGGAAGACGACCGGCATCGCTCGCTCGCGCGCGAGGCGGATCTGCGCGCGGAGCACGGCGGCCTGCACGTCGCGCGGGCTGTGGTCGTAGTAATAATCGAGGCCGGTCTCACCGATCGCCACGACGCGCTCGTCGTCGAGCAGCGGGCGCAGCGC
This sequence comes from Candidatus Binatia bacterium, assembly GCA_035541935.1. GTDB lineage: Bacteria > Vulcanimicrobiota > Vulcanimicrobiia > Vulcanimicrobiales > Vulcanimicrobiaceae > Cybelea. The sequence goes on from DATKMJ010000067.1 coordinate 146,130, forward strand.
GCTCGCGACGTCGGCGGGCGCGTTGCGCGCTTCGTGCGGGTGAATGCCGGCCGCCGCGAAGATGCCGTAGCGGCGCGCGGTCTCGATCGCGATGCGGCTGTCCTCGACGCTTTCGGCGATCGTCACCATCGCGGTGATGCCCGCGTCGCGCGCCCGTTGCACGACGTCGTCGCGATCGCCGTCGAACTTGCGATCGTGGACGTGGCAGTGCGTGTCGATCACGGTTGCGCGATCGGTTCGAGCTTCGGAAAGAGCGGCGCCGCCAACGCGGTCTGCGCGAGCGGAGCGAGGCCGCCCCACGCGCGCAGCGATACCGACCAGTCTTCGTCGATCCGGCCGGGCTCGCCGAGCTGCCGCCACATCTCGCTCATCCGTTCCGGCATCACCGGATGGAGAAGAATCGCGAGCCGGCGCAATCCCTCGCAGAGATCGTAGAGAACGCGATCCAATTCTTGCGCGCGTCCCTCTTTATGTAACGCCCACGGCTTGCGGTCGTCGATCTCGCGATTGAGCGCCGTCACCAACTCCCAGACGCCTTCGAGCGCCTCGCGAAACCGGAGGTCGAGGATGCGTTCGCGGACGACGACGTGGAGCGGCTCGAAACGGCGCGCGAGCTCGCTCTCGGGATCGCGTCCGTCCGGCACGATGCCGTCGCGATAGCGCTGCAGCATCGAGAGCGTACGCTGTAGGAGATTGCCGAGGTCGTTCGCGAGGTCGCTGTTGCGGCGCTGCTCGATCTTCTCCTCGGAGTAGGAGAAGTCGCTGCCGAACGGCGCCTCGCGAAGAAGAAAATAGCGGACCGTGTCGGCCCCGAAACGCTCCGCGAGCGCGAACGCGTCGGTCGCGTTGTCGAGGCTCTTGCTCATCTTCTGCCCGTCGATCGTGATCCAGCCGTGCGCGAAGACGAGCTCGGGCGGCTCTTCGCCGAGCGCCCAGAGGATCGCGGGCCAGATGATCGTGTGGAATCGCGCGATCTCCTTGCCGACGAGTTGCGTCTGCGCGGGCCACCACGTGCGAAAGCGCTTCTCGTCCTCGCTCCAACCGATCGCGGTAATGTAGTTGAGCAGCGCGTCGAGCCAGACGTAAACGACGCCGCCCGGAATCGGCACGCCCCAATCGAAGCTCGTTCGCGAGATCGAGAGATCCTCGAGCCCTTCGCGCAGGATCGACATCATCTCGTTGTAGACGCTGCGCGGCTGCACCCACTCGGGATGGCGCGCGAAGCGCTCGATCAACCGGTCGCGATACGCGGAGAGCCGGAAGAACCAATCGTCTTCGGAGATCCACTCGACTTCGCGCCCGCACGTGGGACAGCGCCCGTCCACGAGCTTCGACTCCAGCCAGAACGTCTCGTCCGGAACGCAGTACCAGCCTTCGTACTTTCCGAGATAGACGTCGCCGCTCTCGCGCAGGCGATCGAAGACGCGCACGACCTTCTCGGTGTGGCGCGGTTCGGTCGTCCGGATGAAATCGTCGTAGGCTACGTGGTAAGCGGCGAAGAGCGCCTTCCAACGGGGGACGAGCTCGTCGCACCACTCTTGCGGCGACTTGCCCGCCGCGGCGGCGGCGTTCGCGACCTTCTGTCCGTGCTCGTCGGTTCCGGTGAGGAAGAACGTCGGGCGAAACGTCCGCGCGGTGCGCGACAGCACGTCGGCGACGACCGTCGTATAAGCGTGGCCGATGTGCGGGTTTCCGCTGATATAGTAGATCGGCGTCGTGACGTAGTAGGGGCGCTCCATGGTGGCTATCGTTCTTTAATCGAGGTTTTCCGGCGCGCCTTCCGTTCGGCGGCGCGAGCATAGAGTTGCTGCCGATCGCCGTAACCCCGCGCGGCGAGCAGCTTCGCGACGTCCCCGACGCGCCGTCCGTCGGCGAGCAGCGCGTCGATCGCGGCGACGGTCTCGGCGGCGCCCGGCCGCGCCGGCGGCGGCGCGCTATGGGGCGCGATCGCAAACGCCACTTCGCCGCGCACCGGGTCGGAGAGGCGAGCGAGCACTTCCGCCGGCGTTCCCCAAAGCTGCTCCTCGTGCAGCTTCGTGTACTCGCGCACGACGAAGATCGCGGCGTCGGGAGCGACCTCGGCGAGATCCGCGAGCGCGGCGCGGAGTCGTCGCGGCGATTCGTACCAGATCGTCGTGACGCCGGGTTGCAGCGCCCGCTCGAACTGCGAGCGCCGCGCGGAACGCGTTCGCGGGGGAAAGCCTTCGAAAGAGAATCGCGCGAGCGGGAAGCCGGAGAGCAGCGCGACGCCGGTCGCCGCGCTCGGGCCGGGCAAGACCTCCACGCGCACGCCCGCGGCGCGGGCCGCTGCGACGAGAGCGCTTCCGGGATCGGAGATGCCGGGCATCCCCGCGTCGCTCGTCACCGCCACCAACCCGTTGCGGGCTCGCTCGACGATCGCGGGCGTCGCGCGCGTCGCGTTCTGCTCGCGGTAACTCCAAATCTCGCGCCCTTCGATGCCGAGCGCGGCGAGCAGCTTTCGCGCGACGCGCGTGTCTTCGGCGACGATCACCTCCGCGTCGCGCAGCGCGTCGACCGCCCGCAGCGTCACGTCGCGCAGGTTACCGAGCGGCGTCGGTACGAAGAGAAGCGGCATGGCGCGAACCTTCGACGTGGAGCACGTACCTCCGGGGGCAAAGCTCGAGCTCTACATCTCGCCGACGTGTCCCTACTGCCGCAGCGCGATGGCCTACTACGACGCGGCCGGCACGCCGTACGTCAGTTACGACGCGCAGAACGACCTCGGCGCGCGCGAGAGGATGTTCGCCTACAGCGACGGCGACCCGACGGTTCCGGTCATCGTCGTGGACGGCGCCTACGTGCAATCCGGCTGGGGTTCTCCCCCGCGCGGTTGAACCGTCCATTAAGCGCGCCGGTCGGCGCGCCGAAATGGTCCCCAGCCTCAGCAGCGAACACCGCCAAGACTCTCTAGTTGCTACACACAAACGGGAGGTGCTTGGGTTATGGATCAGAATTCGCAGGCGGCCGCGGCAGGTCTCATAGCGACGCTCGGGCTCGTGTACGTCGTCGTGATCGTTGCGATCGTCGTCTTCACGGTTTGGGTCTATTGGCGCATCTTCACGAAGGCCGGATATAACGGCGCCCTCTCCCTCCTCAATCTGATTCCCGGGGTCGGACCGCTGATCTGCGTGATCGTGCTCGCGTTCGGCCGCTGGCCGATCGAGGACCAACTCGCGATGCTGCAGGGTCACGGCGGCTACGGCGGCCCGCCGCCGAGCACTCCAGGCTCGTCGGTCATGCCGACATGAGCGAGAACGGCGCGGCAACCGCGAGTTTCTTAGCGACGTTCTTCTTCGTGTACGCGATCGTGATCATCGCGATCGTCGCGTTCACGATCTGGCTCTACTGGCGGATATTCACCAAGGCGGGCTTCAACGGCGCGATCTCGCTCGTCAACCTCTTCCCGGGCATCGGACACCTCGTCTCGCTGCTGATTCTCGCCTTCGCGGAGTGGCCGAGCCAACAAGCGGGTACCGCGGCGAACCCGCTAGACGTCAGCAGCAGCGAAACCGGCGTCGTGCCGCCGCACCTGGGGCCGGGGGGACCCGGCGGAACGAATTAGCGCCAGAGGCTGGCGATCCAACGTTCGACGTCGTCGGCCTTCGAGGGCAGGCTTGCTGAGAGATTCTCGGGACCCGCGCTCGTGACGGCGACGTCGTCTTCAATTCGGACGCCGATGCCGCGGAATCGCTGCGGCACGGTCTCGTCGTCGGGCTGGAAGTAGAGCCCCGGCTCGACGGTGAGCACCATCCCCTCGCGCAGTTTCGCGTAGCGATACTCTTGCACGCGCGCGAGCGCGCAGTCGTGCACGTCGAGTCCGAGCATATGGCTGACGCCGTGGAGCGTGTAGCGGCGATGGAGGAGCTTCTCTGGATCGAGCGCTTCATCGAGCGAGCAGGTGAGGATTCCGAGATCGATGAGCCCTTGGGCGAGGATGCGCGCGGCCGCGCGGCCCGGCTCGAGAAAGTCGTTGCCGGGAACCGTGGCCTCGATGCCCGCTCGCTGCGCGTTCCAGACGATCTCGTAGATCGTCCGCTGCTCGGGTGAGAAGCGGCCCGACACCGGAAGCGTGCGCGTGATGTCGGCGGTGTAGAGCGAGTCGCACTCGACGCCCGCATCGAGCAGCAAGAGGTCGCCCTTGCGCATCGCGCCGTCGTTGCGCGTCCAATGCAGCGTGCACGCGTGGTCGCCGGCCGCCGCGATCGTCAGATACCCGACGTCGTTCGCCTCGATTCGCGCGCGTCCCCAAAACGCCGCTTCGATCTCGCGCTCGCTCGTCGCGCTCCGCATCGCACGAATCGCGTCTTCGAAGGCGCGCTTCGAGATCGCGCAGGCTTTGCGCAGCTCGATAAGTTCGTACTCGTCCTTGATCAGCCGCGCCTCGGAGAGATGCTCGGCCAACTCGCGATCGCCGTCGCTCTCGTCGAAGCGCCGATCGATCTCTTCGTCGTGGGTCCGCACGACGCGCAACGGATATTTCGCGTCGCGCAGCTCTTGCAGATAGGCGCCCAACTCCGAGATCGGGCGGCATTCGTCGACGCCGTAGTACGCGCGGCTCTCCTCGACGCCGCGATGGCGCCCGACCCACAGCTCGCCGTAGACGCGGTCGGTAAAGAACTCGGCCTTGCCGCGGTTGTGCTCGGGAACGAAGAGCAGGCTGCGATGGCCGGCGCCCTTCGGTTCGAGCACGAGCGCCGATCCGGGTTCCCCGCCGCCGAGCAGGTACGCGACGTCGCTCGACGGCCGGAAGCGGAAGAACGTGTCGTTGGCGCGGACGCGCTCGCGCCCGGCCGGCACGACGAGGTACGTGCCCGGATAGGCACGCGATAGCTCGTTCCGGCGCTCCGCGAAGCGGCCCGCCTCGGGGTGGCGCTCCGCGGCGGCGGGGCGGTCGGCCCAGCCCGTCGTCATGAACTCGACGAGCGCGTCGGGCGGGACGAAGTCGTAGCTGGTCTTCGAAGGATCGAGCGGCTTTTCGGCGTTTCGTTCGGCTGACATGGTTCGAACAGGTTTCGCCTAACGCTCGATGGGTCATGCCTGAACCCGTTCGAGCCACCGACACGCTCGCCAACGAGCGCACGTACTTGGCCTACGTGCGGACTGCGCTCGCCTTTATCGCCTTCGGCTTCGTCATCGCGCGCTTCTCGCTCTTCGCGCGCGAGTTCGCCGCCATGCTGCACAACGGGACGGCCGTGCCCGGCCTCTCAACCGCGTTTGGAACGGCGATGGCGATCTTCGGCGTGATCGTCGCGCTGCTCGGCGCCTGGCGCTACGCGGCGACCGATCGCGGATTGCGCGAGGGGCGCGTCGTCACGCTCTCGAGCGTGACCGGTTACGCGATCGCGCTCTTCGTCGTTTTGGTCGGCGCGGTCGTCGCGTTCGCGCTGCTCTCGTATCGCTAACCGGCGACCATATCCAGGCCGAAGTCGAGCGCGGGCGCGCTGTGCGTCAGCGAACCGACGCTGATCACGTCGACGCCGGTGCGCGCGATCTCGAGCACGTTCTCCTTCGTAACGCCGCCGCTCGCCTCGGTGAGCACGCGCTCGTTGACGAGCTCGACGGCCTGCCGCAGCATCGCCGGCGTCATGTTGTCGAGCAGCACCGCGTCGATCGGCAGCTCGAGCGCGTCGCGCAACTGCTCGAGCGTATCCACTTCGACCTCGATCTTCACCATGTGACCGACGTGCGCGCGCGCCGCCGCGACCGCCGCGCGAACGGTTCCCGCCAAGAGCAGGTGATTGTCTTTGATCAGGACGGCATCGTCGAGCCCGAAGCGATGGCTGCCGCCGCCGCCGCACTCGACCGCGTACCGCTCGAGCGCCCGCAATCCGGGCGTCGTCTTGCGCGTCGAGACGATCTTCGCGTGCGTTCCGGCGACGAGATCCACCAGCTCGCGCGTGGCGGTCGCGATTCCCGAGAGCCTGGAGAGCAGGTTGAGGGCGGTGCGCTCGCCGGTCAGGATCGCGCGCGCGGGGCCGGAGATCTCGGCGACGACCGTGCCGCGTTCCACGTGCCCGCCCTCGCCGATCGCGGCGTTTATCTCGACCCGATCGTCGAGCAGCGTGAATGCGAGTGCCGCGACCGGAACGCCCGCGAGCACGCCCGGCTGCCGGGCGACGATCTGCGCGCGCGCGCAGCGGTCGGGATCGACGATCGCCTCGGTCGTGAGATCGCCGCCTCGGCCGACGTCCTCGAGCAGCGCCGCTCGGACGACCGGCTCGGCGACGAGCTCAAGCGACGCTGCGTAGTCGCGTGAACGATCGTTTTGCAAAGGCTTCATCGGTCTGCGGATAATCCGTGCGGAAATGGCTGCCGCGGCTCTCGCGCCGCGCGAGCGCTGCCTCGACGATCAATCGTCCGACGACGAGCAGGTTCGGCAGCTCGCCGGCTCCGTCGCCGAACTGCGCCTCGAGATCTTCGACGCGCGCAAGCGCCTCGCGGAGTCCGGGTTCGTTGCGAACGAGCCCGACGTTTGAGTACATCACGTTGCGCACGTCGCTGAGCGCCTGCGGCGAGGTCGCACGCGCGACCGGACGGTGCGGCGCGTTCGCGCGTACGCCGCCGTCCTTGTGCGGTTGCGTGTTCGCGATATCGGCTGCAACGCGCGAGCCGTAGACGAGCGCCTCGAGCAGCGAGTTGCTCGCGAGCCGGTTCGCGCCGTGCACGCCGGTCGCGCTCGTCTCGCCGCACGCCCAGAGGTTTTCGAGCGAGGTGCGCCCCCACTCGTCAACGGCGACGCCGCCCATATGGTAGTGTGCGGCGGGCGCGACGGGAATGTTCTGAGCGCGCGGATCGATGCCGGCCGCGATGCAGAAGCCGAAGACCGTCGGAAATTCCTGCGGAAACTTCGCGCCGATCGCGCTGCGCGCATCGAGACCGACCGTGCGTCCGCGCTGCAGCTGCTCGAAGATCGCGCGCGCGACGACGTCGCGCGGCCCCAGCTCGGCGTCGGGGTGGATCGCAAGCATGAAGCGCTCGCCGAGGTCGTTGACGAGCGTCGCTCCTTCGCCGCGAACCGCTTCGGTGACGAGCGGCATCGGATCGCGTCCGATCGCGAGCGCCGTCGGATGAAACTGAACGAACTCCATGTCGGCGAGCAGCGCGCCCGCGCGCGCCGCCATCGCGATGCCGTCGCCGGTCGCTTCGACCGGATTGGTCGTGTAGCGGTAGAGCCGCCCCACGCCGCCGGTCGCGAGCACGACGGCGCGCGCGCGAAACTCCGTCGCCGCGCCGGTCGCGTTCTCGCGCGCGTAAACGCCCGCGACGCGGTCGCCGTCGAGGATCAGATCTTCGGCCGAGACCTCTTCGACGACGTCGATCCCGGGGTGCGTGCGCACCGCTTCGATGAGCGTCTTGAGAATCTCGTGGCCGGTCGCGTCGCCGCCGGCCTTGACGATGCGCCGCCGTTGGTGTGCGGCCTCGCGTCCCAGCGCGAGCTCGCCCGCCGCGGTGCGGTCGAATGCGGCGCCGAGCTCGAGCAGCTCTTCGATTCGTGCCGGCGCGTCGCGCGTGAGGATCTCGACGATCTTCCGGTCGCTGATTCCGGCGCCGGCGCGCTGCGTGTCGATCGCGTGCAGGCTGGGCGAATCGTCCTTGCCGATCGCGGCCGCGATGCCGCCCTGCGCCCAATCGGTCGCGGCACCCTTGCCGAGCCGCGTCTTGCAGAGGACGGTTACTCTCGCCGGCTGCAACTTCAGCGCGGCGATGAGGCCGGCGATGCCGGCCCCGACGACGAGGGCGTCGCTACGGATCGTCATGACGGCCTCTAATCGCGGGGCTGTTGGCTGAACTCGAGCATCCGCTCGACGGATCGCCGCGCGCGCTGCGCGATCTCGGGATCGATCGTCACCTCGTACTCCATCGCTTCGAGCGAGTGCAACACCTTCGGCAGCGTGTTGCGCTTCATGTGCGGGCAGAGATTGCACGGGCGGACGAACTCGACGCCCGGATAGCGTCCGGAGACGTTATCGGCCATCGAGCACTCGGTCATTAGGAGGACGCGCGGGTGCTCTGTGCCCGCGAGCGTGCCGACGTACTCGCTCATCCCCTGCGTCGAGCCGACGTAATCGGCCTCGGCGAGCACGTCGGGCGGGCACTCGGGATGTGCGAGCACGACGAGCGTGGGGTCGTCGCGGCGGAATCGCCGCACGTCCTCGCCGGTGAAGCGCTCGTGGACTTCGCAGTGGCCTTTCCACGCGATAATCTCGACCCCGGTCTTCGATGCGACCCACTTCGCGAGATACTCGTCGGGAAGGAAAATCACGCGCGGCGCTCCGAGCGCCTCGACGATCTGCAGCGCGTTGCCGCTCGTCACGCAGACGTCGGACTCGGCTTTGACCTCCGCGGACGTGTTGACGTACGTGACGATCGGAACGCCGGGATAGCGTTCGCGCAGCAGCCGCACGTCGGCGGCCGCGATGGATTCCGCGAGCGAGCAGCCCGCTTTAAGATCGGGGACGAGAACGGTCTTGCCCGGGTTGACGAGCTTCGCCGTCTCGGCCATGAAGTGAACGCCGCAGAGGACGATGACGTCGGCGTCGGTCTTCGCGGCCTGCATCGCGAGGGCGAGCGAATCGCCGACGATGTCGGCGACGGTGTAGAATATCTCGGGCACCTGATAGTTGTGGGCGAGGATGACCGCGTTGCGCTCGCGCTTGAGGCGGTTGATCGCGGCGACGTAGGGGGCGTGCAGCGGCCATTCGACGCGCGGAATGACGTGGGCGACCCGGCTGAAGATCGGTTCGGTCTCGGCTGCGATGCTTTCGTCGTAGGGTAATTCGATGACGCCCATGCCCTGTGGATAAGAGGATTGCGGGCCTCGACGCCGCTTCTCCCCTTTCAGGAGGAGGAAAGCCGTCAAATGCATCGTTGGTTCGTAGCAGTCACTTTTGCCATAGCGTGCGTCGCGGCCGCGGCGACCGCGGCGGTGCGCGCCCAGCCGGCACCGACGCCGTCGCCCGCCGTGTCGCCCTCGCCGGCGCCGGTCATAACAATGGAGCCGTAGCGTGTCGATAAATTGTGGGTAACCGAAATTTCTTGTGGAGCGGTTGTGGAGCGCGCTCAAACTGCCTTGAAACGCGTACGTGCGTCTGCTAGCATGCAATCACTTCGCCCAATGACGAAGCGCGGATAGTATCGAGCCGCGATCCGGCGCACTTGCTGCTCCGAATCGAATCCGGATCGACACGTCGGTGGGAGGCCCTTGCGGCCTCAAACAGGCGAGAATCTCCGGAGATACAACAAAGCCCGCAGCTAACGCCGCGGGCTTTGTCTTTAAGGAGAGGTTCGATGGAAAACCGGGCGGAGTTGACGCTGCGCGGGTTCGTCCTCGGCGCGGCGATCACCGTGGTCTTCACGGCGGCGAACGTCTACCTCGGCCTGAAGGTGGGGCTCACCTTTGCGTCCTCGATTCCGGCGGCCGTGATCTCGATGGCGGCGCTGCGCGTGTTTCGCAACGCGACGATCTACGAGAACAACATCGTGCAGACGATCGCCTCCGCCGCCGGAACGCTCTCGTCGGTGATCTTCGTTCTGCCCGGTCTCGTGATGATCGGGTGGTGGGCCGGCTTTCCGTTCGGGCAAACCTTTGCCATCTGCGCGCTCGGCGGCATTCTCGGCGTGATGTACAGCGTGCCGCTGCGGCGCGCGCTCGTCACCGGCTCGGATCTTCCCTATCCCGAGGGCGTCGCCGCGGCGGAGGTGCTGAAGGTCGGCAGCGCCGCCGGCTCGTCCGACGAACGCAATCGCACCGGTCTGCTCGCGCTGCTCGCGGGGACGCTGACGTCGGCCGCGTACGCGGCGATCGTCGCGACGCGCGTCTTTGCTTCCGAACTTGCGGGGTTCTTCCGAATCGGAAACGCGACGACCGGCTTCGGGTTTTCGCTCTCGCTCGCGCTCGTCGGCGCCGGGCAACTCATCGGGATCTCCGTCGGGCTCGCGATCTTTGCCGGCCTGCTGATCGCGTGGGCGATCGCAACGCCGTTGCTCACCGCCATGCATCCGATGCCGGGCGCCGCCGGCGACGTCGCGACGAGCGTCTGGGCGCATCAGGTGCGCTTCATCGGCGCGGGTGCGATCGGCGTCGCCGCGCTCTGGTCGCTCGGCAGGCTCGCGCGCCCGGTCGCCCTCGGCGTCGCCTCGGCGCTCGCCGCGTCGCGCCAGCGGCGCGACGAAGGTTCGGGACTGCCGCGCACCGAGCGCGATCTGCCGATCGGCATCGTCGCGCTCGTCGGCGCGCTCTGTTTGCTTCCGCTCGCGTTCCTGCTGCTCTCGTTCCTCGGCGCCGGATTCTCGCCGTATGCGAACGCGATGACGCTCGCGGCCGTCGTCTACGTCGTGATCGCGGGATTCTTCGTCGCGGCGGCCTGCGGGTACATGGCGGGCTTGATCGGCTCGTCGAACAGTCCCGTCTCCGGTTTGGCGATCCTCTGCGTGCTCGGCGCGTCGCTGACCGTTCTCGCGATCGCAAAGAGCTTCGGCGTCCCCGCGACCGCGCAGTTGATTGCCTACGCGCTCTTCGTCACCGCGGTGCTGCTCTGCGTCGCGACGATTTCGAACGACAACCTTCAAGATCTCAAGACCGGCCAGCTCGTCGACGCGACGCCGTGGCGTCAGCAGGTCGCGCTCGTCGGCGGCGTCGTGATCGGCGCGCTCGTGATCCCGCCGATCCTCAACCTGCTCGACCGCGCGTACGGATTCGCCGGAGCGCCCGGCGCGCACGCGCAGCCGCTCCCCGCGCCGCAGGCGACGCTGATTTCGGCGCTGGCCAAGGGCGTGATCGGCGGACAGATAGATTGGCACCTCATCGGCGCGGGCGCGCTCGTCGGCGTCGCGATCGTCGCCGTCGACGAGATTCTGCGCGCGACGAAACGGTTTGCCTTGCCGCCGCTCGCCGTCGGGTTGGGGATCTACCTGCCGGCGTCGACGACCGCGCCGGTCGTGCTCGGCGCCGTATTGGGCTGGGCCTACAATCGCTGGGCGGCACGGCGGCGAGAGCCCGATCGCCTCAAACAGCTCGGCGTGCTCGTCGCCTCGGGCTTCATCGTCGGCGAGAGCCTCTTCGGCGTCTTGCTCGCCGGTTTGATCGTCTTTACGGGGAACCCGGCGCCGCTCGGTCTCGTGGGTGATTCTTTCGCTCCGGCAGCGAACGTCATCGGCCTGATCGCGTTCGCGCTCGCGCTGGGAGGGCTCTTTCGAATATGTTCGTCGCTCGGATCCTCGTCGCGTCAACCGTAATCTCCGCCGCCGCGGTCGTCAACGGCGCGCTGTCGGCCTCGGCCGACGCGCCGCCGCTGCGCCATCTCGTCTACAATTTCACCTACTCGTCGCACCAGGAAGGCAACGTTCCGAACGAGGCCGGATCGTCGGGCGCGCAGACGTACGCGGCGACGCTCGACGACAAGGGCACGATCGCGGTCGACGTGCTGCGCGAGGCGCAGGACCGCGGACTCGTCGTCTCCGTCAGCGAGCAGGGCGAGCACACGCGCAACTCCGCGCCCGCAACCTGCGCCGTCTACGGCACGACCGACGTCGCGTGCGATCCGGACAAGCAGGTGAATCGCGAGGAGTACACGCTGCTGCGCTTTCTCGGCGTGAACTTCGTCGATCTGAGCCGCATCGACGAGAAGCAGCACTGGTCGGTCGCGGAGACGAAGGGCAACGTCGCGATGAGCGCCGACTACGTGATATCGTCGAACGACAGCGGCGTGCTGAAGATCGGCGAGACGCGCCACGTCGAAGACAAGCAGGGCGGCACGACCTATGATATCGAGACGAAGATCGCGTACGCGCCGGCGCGCGAGATCCCGATCTCGATCGACGAGTACGCGAAAGAGGAACGCCACGGCGGCGTCAACGGCGTCTACCACACGACGTATCAGACGACGCTGACGCTCGCCTCCGACTCGCTCGCGAAGCCGTAACGAGCGCTACGCGGAGCGCCTCGGCTTGCCGGTCGTGCTCGACGACGTCGAACGCGCGAGAGCCGACTTAGTCGCGGCCGCCCGGGCCGTGATGATCGACTTTCGGGATCTCGCCGCTCATCCGGGTCCGAAGCGACAGCGTTACTCTTAACCCAGTCTACCCGACCTCAGTGCTTCATGGATACGGCCGGATTTGGCGCGGGATACTACATAAGGTCCTGCAAAGTTCCGGTCCGGTCCAGCCGTCGGGGTTCCGGGGACACCACGCCCGGACGAGCGGTCTAGGTGCTTAAAAATGTTTGCTAATAACTTGCTCGATGAAATTCCGACCAATGTCTTCCAACTTGCCAGTCGCTATTTGACCGAATCGGAACCGCGCTACAAATACTTCGTCCTTCGGTTCGTACCCTAACTCGACAAGGTCCGGAACATTTGGCGCGGTTATCTGTTCGAGTCGCGTGTAGTTGAAGGAACCCGGCGGGTCTTCCCGTGCCACAAACACAGTTACTTGGCAGTTTCGCGCGCGGAGTTGCCTGCTAGGCGAGCTAAAGAAAAAGAGATAACGAGCGTTGCGAGATTCACCTGTACCGAAATGCTGCACGAAATCGATCCGGAATAGCCAGGTCCTTTTTGCAGATTCACCCTGCATCAAACTCAGGTATTTCTCAAATTCGAGCATGCCGAAATCGTTGAAGTAAACGTGACCCAACCGAACTGCTTCATTAAGTAGTGCCGTGGTCTGCCTGAAATAACTACGCAACAGTTCCATAGCGCTCTTCCAGACCTCGTATCCATTCGTTTCGCGAACCAGCGCTTCATTGGAAAATCGCGCAGCTACCGAACGGGCCCAGTCCTGTCTCTGCTGCTGATTGGCGACTGCCTTTTCGTACTCCTCGATGCTTTCTTGCTCGCATTCAAGAACGAGTTCGACGAATGCCGTTAGGCTAGAAGTTTGAGCATCTTCCAGCGCATCGTAATATCGGACCCGATCCTCGCGCGTAATGATCGCGATCGGAAACCCGTATCTCATCAGCAATAGATTTAGAAGCAGTCTGGCCACCCTGCCGTTACCGTCGATGAAAGGGTGAATCGTAACGAACCAGGTGTGAGCAACGAGCGCTGAGGTGAGGCCTTCTAGCGAAGGAAACCGATCACTCGGAACCGATGTCGCGCTCAACCACCTCCCAAAGGATTCCATTTCCTGTGGAACCGCCGTCGGATTCGGGGGCTTATACTGAGAGCCGGAGATTTCGACCGAAATCGTTCGATATCTTCCAGCGTTCTCATCGTTGATGTCTTTGAGTATGAGCGCGTGCAACTGTCGAATGTCTGCTTCGGTAATCGGTCGCACCTGAGAACTGGCCAGATCTTCGAGCAGATCTAGCGCCGCCGAAAGGTTTTTAGCTTCAGCCTGATCACGGAGCGGCTTACCCGTAAGCGTGAGACCCTGTTCTACTACCATTCGCGTCTCGCCAAGATCGAGGACATTTCCTTCGATGGCGTTGGAATTATAGATGTTGCGAATGCGGAAAAAGCCGTATATTTCTTTGAGCGCCGCTCGATCAAGCGACCCATTGGCCCGAAGATCGCGAACGCGCTCTACAATCTCTTCAGCTTGTTGTACAAACTGGGCTGTTAGGCAATAAGGTGTGCCAACAATCTCTATAAGCGTTTCCGTAGTGCTTTCCATCGGCGCGAGACTCCTTTACGTGCGCTGCATATTGGCGATCACAACCGGGACCCCCCGCTGTTGTCAACCCAGCCAGTCAACGGGATCGGCGTAGAGGTACTCCGATCCAGGTCGACGAGCCGCAGATGTTGATCGTCACGTGGGCCTCGCCCCTCGATCGAAAAGAGGCGTCCGTTGCCAGCGGCTGCAACCGCCACCGGTGCAAAGCCGGGGTTTTGAGGTTGGGAAAATGTCTCTTGGCCAGTTGGCAATAGTTGAACGTACTTACCGTTTGAGATAAACCAATAGGCCCCGTCCCTTGCCGGCGTAAAAGCCGTTCCAAAGAGATCTTGGGGGACCGGCGCGACGGTGAGCAGCTGGCCATTGCGCACCGTCGATATGCTCCAGGCGCACTCTCTTCGGGAAAGTCCCGATCGAAGCGAAAACAACGGCTCTTTATTTGAGAGGTCAGTGCGTAGGCTGATCCCAAAGGCATCTTCGCATGGTCCGGACAAGCCTATTTCCTCGTAGGTTCCGACAAGTTGACCGGAAGGGATAGCCGTTGCAGATACGCATGCGATCGTCGAAATCACGACAGCGATAAGCGAGACTACCCTTAAGACCTGGGCGGCTATCGGCTTGTTGTTGTCCACAGTAGCTTACCGTGACTCCTTGCTTCGGCGTCTTTATTCGGCTTTGTGGCATCGCGTGAACGCCACGCAGCCCCACGATTGTTTCGGCTTAGCCCGACCGAGCCCCGCGCCCTAGCGGCATTACACGACCGCTCCCTTTCCTGAAATCGTAAACGTAGATCGAGTAACCGATGCGATCATCGAGGGTCTGGGTACGCAACCACTCCCCAGTTGGGCCGGCGATTTCCGGGCCGGCGTAAAGCCACGTCGCGCTGGACCGCGACAAGACAGTCTCGCCGGTCGGAGCCGGGAACCAAGGCTCTGCGCCGAACGTCCTTCGGTGTCGATGCGTTCCCGCATCGGGGGAGCGAGAGATATGAAGGGTTTGGGGCTGATCCGCTACGCCGTAACGATCGGCGTAGTCGTTGCATCGCTGGCCGGATGCAGCGGATCGCAGCCAGGAATGGCCGGCGGAATCCCTCGCGCGGCAGATGCGGCACAGCGACCCGCGACGAGCGGCCCTCTGCTATATGCGGCAGATATCCTTACGGGGAACGTGAACGTGTTTACCTATCCACAAGCACAATTAGCGTTCACGCTTAGCGGCTTCGTTTTTCCATCGGGGGAGTGCGTCGACAAACAAGGCGACGTTTTCATCCTCAGCGAGCCTACGGTTCAAAGCGGCATGGTTACGGAATATACACACGGTGGCACCACTCCGATTGGGACGTTGAGCGATCCGGGCGTCCCCTTGGGTTGTTCGGTCGATCCGACAACGAATAACCTCGCGGTGACGAATTCCAACGACGTAGTCGCCGTGTACGAAGGCGCACAAGGCATGCCCACGACCTACGCGCCTGATATACCTTACCTCGGTTATTGCGCGTATGACAACGCCGGCAACCTATACATCGATGGCTGGGACAACTACGAGCGTTTCGTGCTGAGCGTGCTCCGGTCTGGAAGCAACGCATTCAGCTCGGTGTCGCTGAGCGTAACAATTTCACGAGACAGCGGCGCTCTTCAGTTCGACTCAAACAACCTTGTTGTAGCGAGTGACCCTCAGCACAACGGGCCCGGAGCGTTGCTCAGTGTCCGGGTTTCTAACGGCGTCGGTACGATCGTAGGTACGACGCGGCTGAAGCCCGGTGGACCGCACCGAGATTTCGGCGGCCCGATTTGGATCGAGAATAGGCGCGTCTTACAACCGGTTCATTCATCGGTCGATATCGGCATCTGGGACTATCCACGAGGTGGAAAGACGGTGCAAACGATTGACCAGGCGGGGCACGCTATTGCGGGTCTTGTGATTAGTCGGTAGCACCTTGTGGGTCGTCGCATCTAAGGAGCAAACGACATATTGGAATATCGACGGCCTGTGCAGCGTCGACCTAGACGGCGACACGCCTGGTGGGATCACAACCAGCGGGTTTCCCACGAAATCCGGAGCAACGTATGCCTTCTCCCTCCTGTTTTCCGGGAACGCCTACTGCCCGCCGACTACCAAGACCATGAAAATCTTGATCGACCTCCAGTAACACTTACGTGGGATACCCCCGCAGGCAATGTCGCCTCCGCGGAACGTAGCAGGAGTAGCCGCTCTGGCTTGGCCGGCGCCTTAGCCATCGGCGCGGCCGCGGCATTGCTGGCTGCCTGCGGCGGGTCGCAGCCGCCGATCGGCGCGCCGGATGCGACGCCGCAAAGCCAGAAGATGACACTCCCAGAGGCAAGCACGAGTTCGAAGGTCTACGTCGCCGACAACGCCCACGCTGTCATCGAGTTCGACGCTTCAGGCCGCGAGTTGGCAAAAGCAACCATGAAAGCGATTCCGCTCGACGTTGTGGTCGACAGCCACGGCCATGTGTACGTGCTCGGAGCGGCGGGCAGCTCTTGGCGGGTGTGGGAGCTGACGTCTGACTTGCAGCACCGGATCGCCACCTATGAGACGCCAAACATTGCGCTCACGATGACTATTGACGCTAATAACAATCTTTATGTCTCAGATTCGGATTATCAGAGCGGTTACGAGCACGTGATCGAGTACTCGTATGGGTCAACGAAAATCGCTAAGACGTTCCTCGTCGGTTGGGCGCCAGGTGGTCCCCCGACGCTCGCCGGGATTTCAGTGAGTGGCAACAATCTCTTCACGATCTTGTACCCTGGCGGAAGACCCGACGACTTCCTAAAGCAGTGTCGGCTTGCGGGCTCCAGTTGCAAGTCGATCGCCGGTCTCTTAGACGACAGCTGTGGCTTCACGATGACCACGGGATCCATCGGCGAAAAGGCCTTCGGGACTGGCGTGGCGCTGTTAAAGATTATTCCTGGCCGTGGCTATAAGGACATCGGCGTTATTAAGCTTCCCGCCGGCTATTATATAGGATGGGCCGCGTACGGACTGTGCAATCTGCACGGCCGCGGGAAGTTCTTTTGGACAACTATGGCAAATTCAACAACCGGCGACGCGGTGGCGGTGGAGTTTAACGCCACAACCGGTAAGATGGTAAAGACTATAGGGAGCGGATATCTCGAACGTCCAGTCGCCGCATACCAAACCCCTTAAAGCCTACGCGAACGCTGTACTAAGGTAGCCTAAGGCGCTTTCAAACGCCCCACTTGGCCATGCGACCGAGGTGATCTTGGAGAGCAATCGGAGTTTTATCCGGCTAATAAAGCGCCTGGCTCAGCAGAACGTGTGTAATCTCTTTACCTTCCCGCTCAGGGTGAGGCTGAAGACCGTGCCGCCGTCACAGCTGCCTCCAAACGTTACGCCGTAGAGGATGCCGTTCATCGCAGTTAGACCCTCTGCGGGGCCATAACCCTGCGAGAAGCTGCGCAGCACGCTCTCGCTCCCGCTTGTGGTAATACTGAACACGGTTCCCGAAGCATGGGTACCACCTGCGGCCGTTTCGCCGTAGAGCATGCCGTTGACATCGAGCAGCCCGCTATCCGGGTATTCGCCATCAGAGCATCTTTTTCGCGGCGGGCAACCCGCTCCGAAGCTGTGCAGCACATTCACGGTGCCGTCCGTCGTGATGCTGTAGACGGTTCCCTCATTATGATACGGTCCGCCGCCGCTGGTCGTGCCGTAGAGCACGCCGTTTATGTTGATCAAGCCGTTCGAGCCCGCGCTGCCGCCGCCTGGAGGAGCGTCGAAGCTGTACAGGACCTTCGTGCGGCCGGTCTTGCTCATGCCGTACACTACCCCCGCACCCTGTGCGCCTCCGTAGGCCGTTGTGCCGTATAGCGTGCCGTCGACGTCGGTCAATGCCTCATTCGGATACGCTCCGCCTTCGGCACCCAATCCTTTGCCCCCGCGACCGAAACTGTGCAGCACTTTCTCGACCCCGCTCGTCGTGACGCTGAAGACAGTTCCTAGCCCATAAGCACCGCCATACCATGACGTGCCATACAGCGTTCCGCCGATCGCGGCCAACGCGTTGGGATAGTTAGCGTCGCGGCAACGGCGGGGGTGGCGGCACCCACCGCCGGTGAAACTGTACAGCACGGTCTCTGCGCCGTTCTTGAAGCTGAATACGGTCCCGCAACCATCGGGACCATGAAAGTTCCCGCAAGGTCCAAGTCCGCCGCGCCCGGTGGTGCCGTAGAGCGTGCCGCTGATGCTGACTAGGCTCGTAGGATTCAAGCCGTCAGAGCACTTCTTCCGCCTCCGGCAACCCGTTGCGAAGCTGTGCAACACTTCCTCGACGCCGCTGGACGTGATGCGGTACACGGTTCCGTCGTTGCCGGCGCCGCCGGCCCCAGTCGTCCCGTAGAGCTTGCCGCTTAGGGCGACCAATCGTGAGGATGGTCCGAGTCCGTCAGGGACGCTCGAAGTATTTTGTGACGATCCGCTAGGTTCATCACGCGTGATCATCGCGCGGCTTTGCGGCATAACGCCTGGCGCGCCGATCGGCGGCTGCGATCCGCCGCACCCTGCGAGCAATGCCGAGGCCGCGCCCAGCGTTATGGCGTAGCGGCTAAGTCGCGATCCCTTCACGTGCTTCGCTCCCCCGATGCAGGAACGCATCGGCAGCGAGGAACGTTCGGCGCATAGCCTCAGTTCCCGGGCCAGACGCCGCGAGTCGCCACGGCGCCCTTGCCCACGGACCAGGCGCACACTGCAGCGCGGCCAAAAAGCGAAGACCAAGTTAGGATGGGCTCAGCATCGTCGAGAGCGTAACGGTGCCCGATGCGTCGACCTGGATCGTGACGGCGCCGTCTTCGTCGGTGCGGTAGATCGTCGCGCCGAATCGGCGCAGCGTCGCGAGCGTCTGCGGCGCGGGATGGCCGAAGAGATTGTGGCGGCCGACCGAGACGATCGCGTAGCGCGGACGCACCGCCGCGATGAAGGCCGGCGTCGAGGAGTACGCCGAGCCGTGATGGCCGACTTTCAGAATCACGCAGCGCAGGTCGACGCGTTCGGCTAAGAAGCGCTGTTCGGCCGCGGCGCCGGCGTCGCCGGTGAAGAGCATGCAGAAGCCGCCGTAGCGCAGCGTGAAGGCGACGGAATTTTCGTTGATGTCGTTGCGCGAGCCGCTGACGAAAGGCAGCGACGGCCCGAGAAAGTGCAGCACGAGTCCGTCGTCGGTGCGCCACTCCGAACCGGCGCGCGGAGTGACGATCGGCACGCCGCGCGCACGCGCCGTCTCCATCGCGTCGAGATAAGCGTGGCCAGTATAGTGCTGCCCGCCGTCGGCGAACTCGGCGACCGCAAGCCGTCGCAGCGCGGGCGCGACGCCGCCCGCATGGTCGCAACGGAAATCTAGGGCAAACTACAAAACGGCCTAGTCAGAGCCATCGGGCTTCGCCCAGTCGGAGGGCCGGGTGCCGACCGAACCTCTAGAATAGGCTATTAAATACTTGAGTATGAGGCCCCCGGATGAAGAAACATCCGAAGGCCGACCGTGCCCAGGCCTTAGCCCCCGATCGGGCGGCCGTGCTACCATCGCCGCATGGCGAAGCGACCTCTGAAGCCGCTCATCCCCGTGAAGGACCTCGATCAGGTCCTAGGCAGGCTCCTAGCCGTGCCTAAGGCCGAGGTGGACGACGCCGTGGCGAAGCCAATAAGGCGCAAGCGAGCGCCGAATCCCAGGAAAACAGGGAAGGCCAAAAAGACCCCAGCGAAATAGGAGGAGGTCCCAGCGGCTGCGACCAATGTCGTGCCAGGATGGCCAATAGCACCGAGGCCTTGATAGCTAAACTCGTGGAGGCGCGAGCTGCTTTGGCTGTCAAAAAACGCTACCACCTTAAAATGTCCGGCGACCACTTCGGCGCGGTGCAGATGCTTGACCGCGACGACAAAGAGCTTCTGGCGATGCTTGCCCGTTACGGATATAAAGAGCCGCAAGGGGAGCAAGACACAGCCAGCGGGCAATTGACGAACGACGAGTTAGCGGCGAAGTGGATCATCGAATATGGTTCAATCGCGACAGCCCGAATGTGGACCGAGTGGCTTGTTAACAACAAAGTTATCGAAAGCCCTGCGACTGTTGCTGCCGTGCTTGATCGGTTTCCCATGACGTTGCGCCAGCAATACAACGCCGACCGCAATAAAGCTATCGAAGCGTTGCGGGCACAGCTCGTCAGCTGGATTGAAAAGAACCAAACTAAGTTGCGGTACGCTGACGCTAAGATATGGGCCGCCAAACCCGAGACCAATACGTTTGAAGCGTTCGCCGCGCTCGCTGAGGCCGTGAAAGAATGGTCCGACAAAAAGGAGACCGCCTAGACGATCTCCTTTGCTTTATCCGCCGCTAGCAGAATCGGTATATGCAACCGCCCTGGAAGCGGTGCCAAGTCTGAAAAGGCTTGGATCCGGGTTCGAGGCCCGGCCGGCGGATTTCCTTTATTTTCACGGCTCGGCCACACTGCTTTTACCACTAGGCCGCAGTTTTGTCGAAAGGCGGGCAGTAAGGTAAAATAAAGGTCCTCGCGAGCGATCTTGTTGCTTCCGCGAGGGGCAAAATCGGGCGAAGCCGGTAGCCCGAGGGTACTCCGAAGCGTTCCAGCGTGTCTGGCGAGTGCCATTACCTTGGGCGCGGTCCCCGCGCTTACAAGGTGCCGGGTGCTATATGGAAAGGAGGTGCATTGGAGAAATCTATGTTACGTCTAGAAGCAATCGGCGTTCGGGTAACTGACGCCGGTATCACCCATGTAGTTTGTCTCCACGCCGGGGGCAAGACCAAGATGCATACCGCTGAGGAATGTATCGCGTTCGTAACCGGCGGCAACGAGATGTACACGTCGCCTGATGGAATACGTCAGACGCGTGTACGTGTAGTTGGAGGGGAACTTCGCGGACCGTATTTGCGTACGGAACCGAACGACTCTCTAGAGGATAATCTGCTCAGCCTACCTCGCTACTAGCTTCGGCTAAGTAGCAGGGACGACTAGTACGCCGGGTCGGGTGAGCGAGCTGTGCCACGCGAACTCATCCGCTCGGCGTATTGTCTTATGGAGAGCAACTCTGATCCGGTTTGTGCGCACCAAATCTTCATGCAAATTAGATCGCACAAAGGCTCGGATCGTGGGTAACCGGGTTCGTCGGCTTCGACCGGCTTCCCGCAAACTAGGCAGCGTCGTTCCATGCTCTCCAGGTTTTCAAAAGTGGATTTCTATCCAACCAAATTTCGGCTAGCAGGGTCAAGCCACTAAATCTTGTGGTTGAGCTCTCCGTATGACCACTATCATAACCGATTTGCTAGCAAACTAGCAAGCTAGCAAAGGGTAAAAGCTAGCAAATTGTGGCTGGAGGCGCTATATTAGCCCCTCGTATGCAGGGTGACGCTGAGCCGCTTAATCGGCGCCTGGGGCATCGCGTAACCCGGACAGCCGAGCGGGCTCTCCGCCGCTTGGTTTTTGACTTGTGTGATCGGGGGCGACCAGCAAAACTAAACGTCGTCCTCGACGTCATCATTAAGCGAACGAGGGTCGAGGATATTGAGGATGCGTTTCCGCAGGAGGAGGATGGCTAACGCTGCTTTGTAAGCGCCTTATACGTCAGCCGCTTCCCATCTGCGCCTGCAAGTGCCGATGGGAATCGCTCACCGTCCCTGCACTCGCGAGCGTTAAAGCAAAAGGCCTGCTCCTCGACGTATCGCTGCAAGTGCTTCGGGCGCGGCGCGACGTAGGTGCCCTTAAGGGTCCTCTTCAGGACAGAGAAGAACCCTTCAATGCTATTCGTGTGAACGTGCCCACGTACATATTCGAGCGCGTGGTGATCGACGGATTGGTGAGTGTACTCGCGTGAAAGTCCTTTGTACCACGTTGCTCCGTCTGTGTGGAGTTCCGCGCCAGGCTTGACGTACTTACGGATCGCGCCCTTTACCTCTGGGCTTTCAACGAAGGGGATCACAAAGGCGCGAACGTTGCCTTTGGGCTCGGGAGTGTTCCGTTCCAGGATACCCATAACGGGGGTCTTAGCCACATATCCTCGACCGCTCAACTCCTTGCGCTTCTTTGGATGCATGAATTCGCGCTTGCCGCCGATGTAGGTCTCGTCAGCCTCTACTAGCGCGCCGAAGCCTCTACTGGCGCGCCGAACGGCTCATAGTGTGGGTTCGCCATAGCTTCGCGGATGCGATGAAGCATAAACCAAGCCGTTTTCTGTGTAACGTGAAGGGCGCGGGCAAGCTCACACGACGAGATCCCGTTCCGGTTGGAGGCGATGAGCCAAACCGCTGGCAGCCATTTGTCGAAGCCGATCGGGGAATCCTCAAAGATCGTGCCGACCTTCGCCGTAAACTGCCCTTGGCAAACACGGCAGTACCACCGGCGATACTTCGGCAGGTACTCGACGTTAATGGAGCCGCAATCGCGGGGGCAAGCGACGCCGTTCGGCCAGCGCACCTTGGCGAAGTGATCGTGCGCTACTTGCGGGTCGGAGAACCGCGTCACCGCTTCGAGCGGGGTGTTAGGAAAAGGCGAAGACCCTAAAGACTTCTTCACGCCTCCATTTTAACCTAATACCTAGTTTTCGTCAAGTATATAATAACCTTAGAATAGATGGGGTTCTGGCAGCCCGCTTAATTTACCATCCGGCCTGACCGTCAGCCGCGCTACCGGGAGGCTGCGAATGCGAAGGTCACTGAGGGATCGCGACAGCCAGGTCTCGGCACGACGTTGCTTGCTCGGCGGGATAATGCCCTTATTAGCGAGGCCTCGAACCACGAAGCTGGCGAGTGAGCAATCTCCATCGGGAGGAAACCGTTTTAGAACGTCCGCCAGCTCCCGCTCAATGCGATCCGGTAATAGAGTCTCTAAGATCCGACGCCAGACGTGGACGGGGCGATCCCGCGGCCGGAGGAGGCGACCGTCCGCCGTCACCGTGCTATACGACCTGCGTCTCCATGCTCTCGCGACACGTGAATTAAGCATAGCATTAATAGTTTTGACCGCTGTTCTGGCGGTGACCGGACGTGCCAGGACGTGCCCAAGTGCCTTCCTTCGGAAGGCGTTGCGATCGGATAGCTCCGTTAGAGTCGCACCGTAAGTTTTCGCGGCGCTGTCGATAACGCTGCGCACATTAGCCATCTGCATGCTATTGAGAACTCTAGCCGGTCTCCCAGGCGCTGCCACGGTCGGTTGCGTGCCCCAAAAACGACAGGTTTTTGGGCCTATTTGTGGTCCGGTCCCTGAGGTACCTTGGAAGTGTGCCTAGGAACGTCGCAAAACCCACGGACAAGCCACCTAACCGGCTTCTACGTCCAGATGACGCGCTCGAACTTCTCGCAATCTCTAGAACGAAGCTCTACGAGCTTATGTCGACAGGCCAACTATCTTTCGTCCTCGTTGGGTCAGATCGAAAAATAGAACAACGCGAAATAGACAGGTTCATAGAGCGACATCGCGTGCGAACGAGAGGATCCGACTAGCGATTGGCCGGTCATGGCAGCGGGCGCCTAAGCTTGGTTTTTCGTCGCGGCGGCCAGCCCGTATAAGAAGACAGGTGATACTGCGAGACGGTGAGGCGGTGATCGTGCTCCTTGATCTCCTTGAGGCACTGAACCGCCAACCCCCGGTATATAAGGTGCCAGAGCATTGAAAGACCATGTGTCTTACGTCGCTACGCAACACTCTGGCGATAGGTTCGCAACTGAAACGTCCACGATGCGTAGCAACAGCTTCAGCGCACAGGCCCGCGATATCACGGATGTAGATGCTCTCGCGCTAAGCGATCCGGCGCGATACAGAGAACTGCTCGGCGGATACCACCTCCTCATGGGCGAGAGATGCCTTCGGTGGCAGCGGTGTGCAGAAAGCGACGATGCGCGTTGGAAAGGCTGCGTCCGCGATGCAATCCTCAAAGTGGCGCGTCGTTCCGACTTCAATGCGGCGCGGCTTGCTGACATTCTCGACCAAGGGCATTTCCCAAAAACTCAAGCGCGGATCATGCGCCTTGCCCGAGAACTGCTCTATACTGGCCGCGTGGCGCGCTAGAAGTGGAAAGCGGGGGCGGCGAAGCCAGTGGCCGGCAGCGCGGACTCAGAAAAAGGAGCGCCACGCTTGCGGGGCCACCCGGCTTCGACTTGCTTTCCGAGGACGACGCCGCTCGTTTTCTGATTCGCGAGTTTGGTCATCGCGTTCGCTACTGCCTAGCCGGCGGGGGTTGGTTTATCTGGGACGGAAGCCGCTTCAATCTAGACCGCGACGGCGCAATATTGCGACTGGTTTCCGAGGCTACTGATCGCGTTCTAGCCATGGTGGAGAAGCTCAATGATCTCGAACTGCGCAAGAAAACCTTGCAGTACGTTATCCGCTTGCGCCGCTACCATGGGCACGAAAATGTGGCTAGGCTTGCGGCATCAAAGCGGCCCGTCGCGATCGGAGATCCCGAGGCGTTCGATGCGGATCCATGGCTACTCAATGTCCGCAACGGCACGATCGATCTTCGCACAGGAACTCTGCGCCCACACGATCGTCGTGATCTGCTTACAAAAAGGCTTGATGTGACATACCGAGCCAATGCACGGGCTACCCGCTGGCATCGATTTCTCTGTGAGATCTTCGACGGCGACTTGGAAATGGTGGACTTTGCGCAGCGCGCAGCCGGTTACTGCCTCACAGGCGATATGCGCGAGCACGTATTCTTCGTGCTTTATGGGCGCGGCGCCAATGGAAAGAGTACGTTCGTCGAAACTCTTCAAACGTTACTTGGCGAATACGCGCAATCGTCAGATCCAGAAACTTGGTTGCGGCAATCGAACGGGCACCGAGGCGCTTCGCCCGGTATCGCGCGCTTGCGGGGAGTACGATTTGTCGCCGGTTGCGAGATCGACGATGGCCGTGCACTCGACGAGGCGCGCGTCAAACAGATTGTCGCGGGCGATCGAACAACAGCCAGGCAGCTGTACCAGAACGAGTTCGATTTCTTCCCAGTCTGCAAGCTTTGGATTAGCACCAACCACCCGCCGCAGATCCGAGGGACGGACGATGGTATCTGGCGCAGAGTAATCCTCATTCCGTTTCAAGTCCAGTTCACAGGTGGCACCTGCGACCCGCAGCTCGCCGCGAAATTGCGCGCCGAGTTTTCGGGAATATTAGCTTGGGCTGTAAGGGGGTGTTTGGAATGGCAGAACGGTGGGCTCCGCCCACCGGAGTCGGTTCGACGCGCGACCGCAGCCTACCGGGCACAGTCCGACGTAGTGGGGCAATTCGTGACGGACGAATGCGTCGCTGACGCGCGGTGCAGCACCGGAGCCACGGCTCTTTTCGATGCATACAGGCGCTGGTGCGAAGGCACTGGCGAACGTACTCTTACGCAGACTGCCTTTGGTCGCCGTCTTACCGAAGCGGGATATGAGTCGGGTCGAACGGGCACTGGACGCAAGTGCTGGCGTGGCATCGGGCTGCGCGATGCGAAGGACTAGCTGGTCCGAACTGTCTGAAACGTTGGCCCGCTTTCCCGGAAAGTCTTTCGTACACGTGCGCGGTGAAAGTTTATGGGAGCTCAGTCAACTATTCAGACGATTCGAAATGAAAAGTATGGCTTTGAATCACGCACGGCTCCGTGGCGATGTGGATTTAACGCAGGCGTACCCATTACGCCTAATGGCCGGCCTCATGCGCGCTGCGAGAGGCACCAGCGTCCAAGCTTTCGGCAAGGAAAAGCGCCCAGGGTCCTTGCGGCCCGGCGCCTAGTTCGTATTATTGAGGAGTCTACACATGCAATGGAGTGTGCCAAATGTATCTCTGTCGAGAGAGCCCACCTGCGTTTCTTGCTCGCCTGTTCTCGACGAACTAGGTGTGGACCACGTGCCTTGCCCGGCGGATTTCTGCGTGGCTTGTGGCACTGATTTGCGAGTGAAGAGACTCCTCGTCAGCGTGGTCGGCTTCGCTGACGCTTGGCGCCTGTACGTTTGCGAGGTGGCCGAACGTGATGGCCCATCAGCCTCCGCAGAGCGTGAGCGGCTTCAAATGTCGCGGAGCGATCGACTAAGGCTTGTCGACCTCCTTTACGAAGGGTGCACGGTTTACGAATATGGCCTGTGCGGATTAGTAGGCACGACCTTTGTGGGAGTCGGAGAGGATGGTGCATTACTTTATGCGAGGCCTTGCGAGTACGATATTGGGCCGATCCTGTGCCTTCGGGACCCTTAACCATTCATTGGCGCAACTATCCGGACCTCATCGAGGCATGGAGTCACACATAGGCAAACGTGGACGACCCCCCGGTAGCCCGAATAAGCTGACGGCTGAGGTCGCAAAGGCGGTGTGCGGGCTCTTGGAGGCCTCCGTTCCAGACCGATACGCTGCCGAGGCGAATGGGCTTAGCGAGCGGACGTTCCGACGCTGGATGGAGCTCGGCGCCGCTGGGCGGAAGCCATACGCTGAATTCTTTGCCGCCGCTACGCGCGCGCGCGCGCGAGCGGTGGTGCGGCTTGTAGTTAAGGCTCTAAGTGGCGGTCCTGGATCGTATCAGGCGCTCCGGATCCTGGAGCGCCGCTACCCGCGTTATTTTGGCCGATCTGGGGCCAGGGTAGGACCTCTGAGCTTCAGTGCTTTTGAGGGCGCATATCTTTCTCGTTCGGCTGGTACGTAGCCGGATTTTGCATATTGGGGTACACTTATGCAAGGATGCGCTTCCAGCCGTGGCCTCTGCCTCATCCAACCGGAAATTTGCAAAGCCTCCTAACGGAGTTGATCCCGGAGCGCCTGGTCGCCAAGGCTGCCACCATAGGCGTCGCGGGCAGCTTGGATGCTCCCCCGGCCGAGCGCCGTCCCAACGGCGTAAACTACCTGCATGATCTCGCCGGGGGCCGAATCGTCAAACCTCCGCCAGCCGCAGCGTGGTGGGCCGGGTTGGCGGCAAGCGCCGTTACCCGCCAGCGGTGGTGCAATCCGACGCTGTTCCTGTTCGCCGCCGGGCACTATGCGGAATTCGCCGCGGTGATTCTCGGCGCTGACCACCGAATGCCGGCGACTCGGCGAAGGGATTTAGTGCTGCACGCTGCGTCGGCGATCGAACCGACCCCTCCAAAGCTTGGGCGCGATGAGACGGTGCGCCGCCATATTGCTCTGGGGCACGATGACCTATCTGCTAGGCGTGCGGCTGATTGGGAGTTCGAAATGGAGCCGAGCCCGCGCATTGATCGCGCCGTATGGTCGATGAGCGGGTCCGAGGTGGAGACTCTCCGCGCCGCTTGGGTGGCCGCCCAGCAGGCCCCGCTGGACATGACCGACGCGACGATCGCTGCTTGCTATCTCGCTGCCCACGGGCGGATCGGCAAAGAGGGACCGAACGTTCCGCTTCCGATGCGCGCGCGCATCGCAGCTAACGTGATCGCGGCCTCCTTGCAATGAGCAGCAAATCCACGGAATCTTATCCACATACTCGCAGCCGAAGAACCCCCAAGGACGCTACCTGTGCATTGCGATACTTCGGTGTTAGGCGCTTCGTCGGCGCGCGCTTCGCACGGCGAGCACTCGCGCGGTGATCCCGCCAGTCGTCTTCGAAGCGAGGCCCCCTTCCATGATCGAATTTCGTCCTGGGACCCACGTTGCTAATGCCCGGCTCCGCCTGCACGCCCTCATCGCGTTGCGTTTCCCCCGTGTCGTGCGTTCGCTCGCGGCGTTCTCTTACGGCGTGTCGCCGCAGACCAAGTTGTCGATCGACTCCAAACGGCGTTGCTTTCGCGTCGGACGGGGCGCGAGTGTCGCTGTCCCACTGTCGCGGTTGATCACACGGCACGTTCCGGAAGTCGTTGGAGCGCATTTAACGCACGCCTTCGCGGCGCACTCCCTGAATTTTCCATCGGCTTGTAGCCTCACGGATCTGCTCGATGATTCGATCACGGTCTGCAACCTGGCGAGAGTTGGCCGCGCCGTAAGGTCGGCGATATCGGCCGGTGGTCGCGCGGCGACGCCGGCAGCCGCGAGCGAGGCGGCGGATCGCATCGACGTCCTGCTTATGCTGCTGGCGGGCAATGCCGTCTCGGCGCGATACGGCGATGCCGCGAGGACGCTTGAGCTCGTTCACGCGACCGGCACCGACGCGCGCGGGAAGGCCGTTTGGGTCGGCGAGATCCTCGACCGTTTGGGCTGGAACATCGCTCCGGACCTGGCGACGTCCGTGCTCGAATCCGTCTTACCGCGGATTACGGGCGCCAGCGCCCGAGAGCGCTTTGCGGCACGCAGCCGCGTTGCCGAGGCTCTGGGCGATGCGTAGTGCGGTACTCACCGTCGGAGGGCGGTTGCGCGCAACCGACGTGTTCGATGAGTATTGGAGGTTCGCTTACGAGCGGATGCGCACGTTCGTGCGCCGCAAGCGGGGCGATCTTGTCCTGACGGAGGATCCTATTATCGCGCGATTCCGCTTCACGAATGCCTACCGCGTGATCGACCGCGTCACGCAGTATCTGATTGCGCATGTTGTGCAGAACTGCTCCGACGCCCGCGAAGTGTTTTTCAGAACGTTGTTCTTTAAGATATTTAACAAGATCGAGACGTGGGAGCTGCTCGAATCGGGTCTCGGACGGATATCGCCCAAGAAGTTCGGTTGGGCGGAGGCGGATGCGGTACTTTTGAGGGCACTCGAAGCCGGGCAGACGATTTACTCGGCGGCCTACATCATGCCATCCCCGAATTTTGGTCTTCGCCGGAAGCACGAAAACCATCTCGCGCTTCTCCGCTCGCTGGTCGAGAGCGATATGGCTTCGCGCTGGGCCTACACAAAGAGCTTGCGTCAACTGTATGCCGTCCTGCGAACCGTGCCATCGTTTGGGCGTTTTCTGGCATTCCAATATGCGATCGACCTGAACTACTCCGATTGCGTCGCGTTCGATGAGGATTCGTTCGTCGTAGCCGGCCCGGGCGCCGTCGATGGAATCTCGAAGTGTTTTGAGAACGGCGGCCAGCTGGAACCCGAAGCCGTGATAGCCGCAGTGACGGAAGGTCAGCAGGCGCAATTTGAACGCCTCGGACTAGATTTTCCCGGACTCTACGGGCGACCGCTCAAGCTAATCGATTGCCAGAATCTGTTCTGCGAGATTTCGAAGTATTCTCGCGTGTCGCATCCGCACGTCCAAGGCGCCGCCAAGCGCACGACCATCAAGCAGGCATATCATCGGCGCGGCGCGCCGATCGAGGATCTCGCGTTCCCCCGCTCATGGTCGCTCGAACCACGGAGGGGCTACGAAGACTGTGTCCCCTCGTTGGTGCCCAGGTAGGCAATCTCGCGCCGTTCGAGATCGTACCGTACGATGCCGCCGCCGTTTTTGACGAGGTCGCGCCAAACGTCGAAGCCACGAACAATGGCCTGTTCCCATTCGTTGCGGCTGCGGACTCGGACTTCGAGATGCTCCGTTAGCCGCTTGACCGAGTCGAGCAGGCCGTAGTCGAGCGTCCGTTTCGTCTCGTAGTAACGGTGATTTCTGGCGTCCTCGAACACAAGGCCGGAGACCGCCTCCTCGTAGATGATCGCGCGCGCACCGTCCTCGACCTCGTCGATCTCCTTGCGCGACTTGCGCTTGAGTTTAAGATTGCGCCGCGTCACGGGTGACCATCCGAGAATACAGGCGTATGCAAAGTGGAATGCGTCGTGAAACCGGTAGCCGTCTGGCGAGTGTGCGTTGTCGGTAAGGAAGTCACCGATCTGCCGGTCGTTCCAAGTAACGACGACCCTCCGCTTGCCGCGCTCGTCGGCGTGCTCTGAGAACAACGCGTCAAACCATCTAGGCAGGCGTTCCTTCGGCGGGAATTCGTCGTCGAAGAAGCGCGGCGAACGTTGTGTGCCCGGTTCGCTCCACCGGTCGGCGACCTTAGCAAGATTGCTACGCGCGACCTCGCCGAGATCGATGTCGAACTTTGTCGCAGTGTTCGAGAGGTACCAAAGGATGTCGCCTAGCTCCTCGGCGATCTTTTCCTTGAAGAGTTCGTGGGCGTCGCCGTCGCGCAGATACTTCTTGTACTGACCGAGCACCGTGCCGACTTCGCCCGCTAGGCCGAGGAGCGGGATCTCCATCGCGTTGCGATCATTGCCGGGGTGGCGGTCGGTCTTCGCCGCGAGCCGCTGGTACTCGGAGATCTCCATCACGCGGCCGCGCTTCTGATAAGTGGCAGGTGCTTCTTGAGCAGCACCTTGGGCGTGTTTATGTAGGCTCTACCTGCGACCATCACCAATGATCCGCAGCACAGACCCGCTTGCCCGGCAACGTATTCGCACAGCTGGCCAAGACCAAGGATGTTCCCGTAAGCTTTGCGTCCCACGTCCTGATTGCGATAGAACGCGGCGATGTGCAGCAGCGCGCCATCTCGCTGGAAAGAGAGATGGCTCATGCAGGGGAATCCCATTTTTCGGGCGTGATTCTTCTCGGTTTCGTAGATGGTCAAAGACGGCGCGTCCTCCTCGGTCTCAAAGCGGAGATCAATCTCGGTCATTGTGGCGTTGTGGTTCCGCCGCAGCTTTGCGATCGTGTCATTGAGTTGGTCGTAGTGATCGCCGCTCGTTGACACTTGCGTGTCGATCATTCGCCCGAAGTACGTTCCGTGCCGATTTCCCGGATACATGCGGAGCCGCGGATAGTCTTTCCGATACGCGTCGGCGAGATCGACCGCGTTGGAAGCGCGCTGCGCGTAGTGCAGCGGGAAGATCGTCGTGCGCACGGTGCGGACAGGATACACGGTTTTGTCCTTCTCAGCCCATTCGCTCAGCAACGACTCAACCGCGTCCCGGACCGCACTCGATTCGGAGACGGGATTCCTTACTCGGACGATGGCTTGGAACACTCCCGTCGCGTGAGGTTCGACCAGATCCACATAGCGAAGCCACGCCTCGGAAACGGTCTCCGCCTCGATGATCCCGCTTTGTGTCATGCAGCCCTCTCCACGAAATGAACGGCGAGCAGATGCTGCCGCAGGTAGCCAGTGGTGACATAGCCGTAGCCGCCGTCTCCCCAGTCGGTTCCCCAGCTGTTCTTGATGATGACGACGTCCTCTCCGTTTCGTACGTCGCAGCCGACCGCGAGAACGGCATGGGCATCTTGGGCCGGCTCGGTGCCCACGTCGACTATGCCGTCATGGCGCTCCCACGCCGACGGCACGAACGCCAGCGTCATTACGGCGCAATGCGATTCGACCGCGCCCAGCACGTCGCCGACCGATCCGACGCTCCACGTCCCGGCGAGCGGGCGTCGGTTCGCGTCCTCAAGGCTTTCGGGTGGCGGTGGTCCCGGGTACCCCGGGTTTCCGTACGGCCAGGCGCTCTCAAGAGCATGCCGGTCCTCGGTGATTCCGCAGACGACGTGATCGACAGACGTGCAGTCTTGCTGGGGCCAAGGATCGCGGCGCTTGCCAGAGTAGAAGGCGTCTTCGACGGACAATGCCTCACGGCGCGATGCCCACTCGTGCGCCGACGTAACGGCGCAGGCCGCGCACGTACCACGCGGTCCCTGATCGACCACCGCGGTTTGTTCCGCGCGACGGTCGGTCACGCGGCCAGTTCCTCAAGATAGCGCACCGGAAAACCGAGCCGCGCGGTCGACTCGATCGTCATCGGCGCGAAAAAGCGTCTTACTGACTGAGCCGGTTTCCACGAGCGAGCCTGCACGAACGTCAGCGCCGTGTCGACTCGCTGCTCTACGTCACCAACGCAGAGGACGAAGCGTCGCATACGCAGCTTGCCCGTTGGGACTGGCCGCTCGCCGGCGTCGTAATCGGAGTCGTAGGAATCGGAAACGATAGCAAAACGCGCATCGTCG
Source organism: Candidatus Binatia bacterium (assembly GCA_035541935.1). GTDB lineage: Bacteria > Vulcanimicrobiota > Vulcanimicrobiia > Vulcanimicrobiales > Vulcanimicrobiaceae > Cybelea. The sequence continues at coordinate 177,568 of DATKMJ010000067.1, forward strand.
TGATGGCGCCAACGATATCCAGACGAGGGAATCTCAGGCAACCGCACGATAACATGGTCGCCGCTGCGGACCAGACGAGGCATCTGGTCGTCGATCTCATCCAGCATATGGATGTCGCTTCGCCAGGACGCCGGCGCGAAGCCGACTGCGAGCCGCTCCTTGATATCCTGCGGAGGACGCTTGAGCCAATCGTTCGCGCGATGCGGCGTCGCCCGCTTGGAGTTTCGCAGGTGCTGCGCCGTGGACTCATACGACGTTCCGAGGAAGAGCGCGAGTTGATACACCTGCTCACGCGTAACGATCCGGTCGATTCCGTGCCGCGCGGCATAACCGTCGATGAGCCCGGGCGGCATGAGAAACCACGAGGCGAAGCTTTCCGCGAGCTTCTCCTCGTCCGTCTTCGGTGGGGAGCCCGACTCGAAGATGTCGTTGGAGTCCAGCGTGGTGTAATGCTTGAAGAACAGGTGCCCGAGTTCGTGTGCGACGCTGTACCGCTGACGGGAAAGTGGATGGTTGGAGTTGACGATGATTCCAGCGGAATCGCTTTCATGGACAATCGCCGCACCGAGCTTGTAGAGGGGACGAAACGCAAGGAAAATCCCGCGCTTGGCCGCAACGTCGAACGCATCGATCCACCGGTTCGTTTTGACGCCCCAATTACGATGAGCTTTCGCTGAGGCGTTGAGCGCGGCGGTCGACGCGTGTAGCCAGTTCACCCGCGCTCCTTACCCCTACGTTGGAATCGAAGGAACTCGGCGAAGCGCAGCACTTCCTGTTGATCCTCCGCCGTTAGGTCGCCCGCGGCGCGCGCGAAGGCGCTGAGCAGCGACTGATCGGCGACCTTCACTTCGGTCTCGTCGAGAAAGTAGGAAACCGGCCGCAGGTAGACGCGCGCGAGCTTCTTGAGCTCCGTGCTCTCCACGCGCCGCTTGCCACTCTCGATTTCGGCGATCGCGGTGCGCGGAATGCCCGTCCGCTCCGACACATATTGCTGGGTGAGATTGAGGTATTCGCGCGCCTCGCGCAGTCGGGCGCGTAGCGCGAGCTGGTCGTCTACGGCGCTCACGCTGACTGCACAATCCGCTGGGCGAGCAGGTCCTGGATGAACACTGAAAGGCGAGCGACATCGCGCTGGACCTCCTCCACCTCCACTGGATCCAAATCAAGCCCGAAGTGCTCTTCGATCTCGAACTGGTAGTGGACGAACTCCTCAGAACTCCACGGGGGATCGTGCGGGCTGCGTAGTCCCTCCTCGCGGACCGCTTCGAGGGTAATATTGCGATCTCGGGCGACTAGGCCGAGCAGGTAGTCCTCTATTTCGGTGATAGGCGGGATTGTCGGCATATGGAACTCCAGTTGTCGGATTTTCCGACATTATACTGGAGAGCAAAGGTCCGGGTCAAGGAGCGGTTGCTATGGGTGGCGTGTCAGGGTCAAAGAAGGCTTTGGCCTTGGCACGCCGGCGCTGGAAGCTCCCGGCCCGCGCGTGGCAGTCGGCGCAGTTTGGGGGCTAGCAGGCAAGGCGGTGCGCCCGACCGAGATGTCGGTGTGGAGCAGATAGATAACTAGGCCGGCAACGAGCGCAATGCCCAAAGCCATCACCGCGCTCAAAGTGGCCCGGATGCCCACTTGCTCGTGTTCCAACTTATCAAGGCGAGAATCGAGCATGTCGATCGTCTTCCACTCCCCGGAGATCGGTCCAACGATATCAGAGGTAATGCCGTCGTGGCCCCCGCCTTGACGCGCCCATTTAGTTGGATGATCGAGCGACAGGAACCAAATGAGAAAGCAGTCTTCTCCGCTGCGCAAATGGATGGTGGACGGTCCGGCGTTGAAAACCCCAAAGATGAGCTTGCCACTGTAACCTGGATCGACGTGAAAGCCGGAGACGTTAACGAGACCGCGCCACTTGATGCGCGCCTTGATTGAGATCAGCGCCATGGCGTCGTTTGGGACCATGACTGTTTCGGCTGTAACGAGAAACGCGTATTGGCCAGGCGGAATGACGATATCTTGGCCCGTCTGAAGTTGGCGGATGACGGCATTGTCGCGCCCTTCTAGACTGCTTGGAGATACGTAGACCTCATTCCCAACCTTGAGCGTGTACGCCGCACCATCAACCGCCGCGGCCGTAGCGGGGAAGACAACTTCTTCTAAGTGTGATATCAGCGTCTCGGCGCTCCAAACCGGCATTCGTGACGACTCCGGCGCGCAGCGATCTTATCCTCCCTGCTTTCTCCTTAGCGGCATCTTGGTGCGCGCGAACGGTGTGCCGGCTTAGCCGAACTCCCTAGTAGAAGCCTCAGAGCAGCTCCGCGCACTGTGGCTCTTGGGCGCCGCCACCTTCGACCCGCGGGGTTCCCTATAGCGGAGATGTAGTTCACCGCCTCCCTCGGTAGTTAGTGCTGTTGGGCGCCGTTCGTCAGCCCCGGCCCACCAAAGATCGAGCTTCTGGCTTGCCGGTCGCTGTTCGCGCCGGTCCTGTCGGAATTACTCAGCCAGTGCGCTCGTCGCGCTAAGGCCGAAATCCGCCGTTTTCGCGCGCGCAGCGACTAATGACGCTGGCCAAGCGGGTCCGGCATGGTATCACACTGTCAACTTCGGAACGGAGGGTGACGGGAGCGGATGCGGAGTCGGGAGTTTTTAGGGCCACCGAGCCGGCGAGCAATCATCGGCTACGCCAGGGTCAGCACGCAAGAACAGGCGACCGACGGCGTTAGTCTTCAGGCGCAGTGCGCTCGGATTACTGCTTATTGCGAGGCTATGGATTGGCTGCCTCGCGAGTTAATCACCGATGCCGGAGAAAGCGCCAAGTCCCTAAAGCGCCCAGGCATGGCGAAGGTTCTAGACCACGTACGCTGCGGTGCAATCTCGCGAATCGTGATTTCCAAACTTGACAGAATCACGCGGTCAACGCGCGACCTAGCAGACTTGATAGAGTTGTTTGGTCAGTTCAACGTCTCGCTCGTTTCAAGTGAGTGAATCCCTCGATACGCAAACCGCCGCCGGTCGCCTCGTCGTCAACATGCTCTGCGTCGTAGCCCAATGGGAACGCGAGGCGATCGGCGAGCGAACGGCCGAAGCCCTTGCGCATAAACGCCGGAGTGGACTTGTCTACGCGCGTACGCCTTTTGGCTACTGTCGGATCGCTGATAGGCTTGTGCGCGACGAGGTTCAGCAGCAGGCTCTCAGGAAAGCTTGCGCTATGCGTTCGGCAGGTAATAGCCTGCGACGGATAGCGGCCGAACTCGAAGCGATGCAAGTGGCCCCGAATAACGGAGCCGCAAGATGGCATCCTCAGACCGTCAAGGCCATTCTTAACTCGCGAATGACGTTGAGTGCCGCCGAACCCTAACCCGCAGCGGGCGTGGTGGTTTTTGCCCAAGCCTTGGCTAATGTTTCTCTTACTGGCGCAGATCGCTTGCGCCATTCTCCAGAGCTCGGCGAAGGGCGTCAGCACTCAACCGCCTTGCTGAGAGGTTTCTCCCCAACGCCGATATGACGTCGCTCCTGTGCGTCGCCTCGGTCTTCTACCGCTACAGCGGCCAACTCAGTACGAATTCTCGAGTTCAGCCGCCCGTTTACTCCAGGCGCGTCTTCCACGTACATGTCCTCGATTAATGTTCTGGCTTTGCGCCCGTAATGGCCGCTCCCGTCGGCGGCCTGCGCTATGATCGTAGGCGGCTCGATCGCGACGACGCGCAAGCCCAACGATGCGGCGCATACGGCGTGACCCGACTCGTGGGTGACGACGACGTCGAGCGGAATATCGAACGCCGTTATAGGGCGGATATGGGGCCTACAGACTGAGCCCTGAGCCAGTGGCGACTTTCGGGGACTCAGAATGCAATCGACACCCCTTTGGGGTGGCCAGATCCATGAAACTCATGGGTCACCTCGGGCCGAGCTCCCGAAATGGCGATCCAGATTTGCGCAAGAAGCTCTTTCTTCACGCTCTCTCCGAACTGCACGGTTACGATGCGGCGCACGTCGTCACCCGCGACGATTTCTATTCCAGCAGTTGGATGCGCGGGGGACCCGTCGATATTGAACTCCTTGCGAGCCTCGCCATAGAGAATCTTCAACCACCGATTTAAGATCTCAGTGAACCGTTTCATTTCTGTAACCGGAAGGCTAAGTTGGTCGCTGCGATTGATGTCCTCCGTAGCGAGCGCACCGAAGTCTGGGCCGTCTTGAATGTGCATGCGACCATAGGTTCGACGTGCGACTCAGGCGCGCTGCAGCAGATGCCCCGCGCGGTGAGCGCGTCTTCTTTGTCGGCGCCTGTCGGCGCGCCAACCGCGAGCGTCTTTCGTAGGCGCCGTCGCCACGGGCATGTCGCGCCATCGCGCTCGGACATCGAAAGCGCGCTGCAAGCCTCGCGTGCTGACGATGCTATCGACTCAGCCCGCAGAATCTTTGGTCGGTACAATCCACGATCCGATGTCGTTCAACGCGGGGCGACCCTTTGGGTCGCGATCTGACCGTTCGCCAATTGCCCTCGACACCAAGGTGGCGGTCCCTTTTTTGAATCCGACGCGAAAGGCCGCGGGACTGTGCGTTGGCCTCCCACTGGTTTACTCCAGGTCTTTGGCGAGATTGAGTGCGGCCAGTAGGGCCCTTGCAGCGTTCCCATATGTAGGGTGGCGAACAAGCCTCTTGGCGGCTACTATAAGGCCGACAAGGCTAACTCCGGCAGATATAACTACTGCGACTAGGGCGAGAGCAGTTTTTTCGGCGTCTCGCTGCTTTTTATTGGCGCGTCTATGTGCCATATGCGTGTGACACCCACCTCGGCTCGAAAGAGTTGCTAGGCGGCTTCGCTTTCGCCCGGCACTCCGGCAGGTTGGCGAGATCATGGAGAGACTGCTCAACCGCAGCGAGGCAGCCCCAGCACGCGGAGGACCAACCGAATACCGGGCCGCCGTGCCGCAACAGTTGCCCATCACGCACGAAGCGATACACCGGCAGTTCGGCAACTGTCTTTCAAGCCGGCATCGGAACGGGCTACTCCCTGGTAAGCTTCCGAAAGTCGATCGCCGCGCTCATCCTCGCACGCCTCAATACAAACGCAACCCATCGCGACCCGCTCCCACGTCCGGAGAAGTGGCTTGGAGTGTTGCCGCTTGAGACGTCAATCATAGCACCCAAGCCAAGTGCGAGCAATAGGATGCGCAAGTGCTAAGTATCTTAAAACGTTGCCCCACTTGAAAACACACGACGATCGCGGTAGCATGCCTTTTACAGGATCGGCGTTCGTCAACCGAAATGCACGGCTCCGCGAGCGCTACGAGCGCGCTGGTGTGACGAGGCGCCATCGGCTCTTAATAGGGGTGCACGGCATGCTTCTTTTCTGCGACAGTTTCGATCACTACCATACCTCCACGCTTGGCCAAAAGTATCTCTCTGTATCCACAGGAGGCGATTCCGTCGCAACTATTGTGTCTGGCGGCCGAGAAGGTGGGAACTGTTTGCAACTGCCTGGCGGCGGCTATGTATCGCAAGCATGTCAAAATCCGGCACAGCTCATTGTGGGTTTCGCACTCAATCCGTCGGCTTTCGGCGGAAGCGCCATCGTAAGCTTCTACGACATGGCTACGTTGCAAGGCCAGCTCCGGCTCACCGTTGCTGGTGGTCTCGAATATTATGATGGAGATAACAATTTGCTCGCATCGTCCGCAAACGCGATTGTGGACCTAAACAGCTTCTCATACATCGAGGTTAACGTTCTTTTCTCTACGACTGCTACGGGCACGGTGTCGGCGCAGGTCAATGGGGAAAGCGCCTTTAGCGTCACTGCAAAGGTGACATCGCTATCCGGTAATAACCAAGCCAATATTGTCCAGATAGTCAACGGCGGAACATACAACCCGAACTACTTGTACGACGACCTCTACATTTGTGACGCAACGGGTACGATCAACAACAACTTCCTAGGCGATGTCGCCGTGATGTGCTTGTTCCCAAACGGCGACGGCCAATACAACGAGTTTAGTCAAGTTGGTGGAACTTCCGGCGATAACTGGACGTCTGTTGATGATAACCCGGCGACCTTGGATCCCTGTCCCGATGGCGATACGACTTACGTTTACTCATCCACGACCGGAAACCAGGACTTCTACGCGATCCAGCCGGTTGGCAGCCCGCAAGCGATCGTGGCGGTTCAAATCGTGGCGTCAGCCCGCAAGGATGACTCGTTCTCGCGAGTCCTCGCGCTTGGCTTTGGGAATGGGACGACGTCCGTCTTTGATGCTGGCTTTTCTCTCGGCAGCAACTACGTAATGTATACGCAACCCTACGACGAAGACCCCATAACATCGGCGGCGTGGGATATTTCACACCTGGATAACGGCCAAATTGGCATTCAGATCCTTTCCTCATAATGGCAGAACGCGTCACCCAAGAAACGGCCGAAGCGATCCTGCGCGGGTCGCCGAACGCCCGCGTCACCCAAGCGGTCGCCGAGGCTGCCGTCAGGGGCAGACCATTCGCGCGTGTTACGCAAGCTGTATTAGAAGCCGCAGTATCCGGAAATCCGAACATTCGCATAACCCAGATCGTTTGCGAGGTGATCGTCCCGGCATCGACTTCCTGAAATGCGAGCGGTACACATGTTCTGAACCAGGCCTACCGCCGCCGCTAGACACCGAAACTCGAAGCGCAAACCAAAGTAAGGTCGCCTCGGCTGATGTTGCGCGGCTGAAGGGCCGACGAACGACGCGGTTGTCGTGTCGTTAGATGGACGGGTTACCAGAAATTGCTCGACGCTTCGTGGTTCGATACCTCAAACGAAACTTGTCGTGAAACGGGGCGTGGCGAGGGAGCCTTCTGGCACGAAAACCGTTTTCAACAGGTGCCCAAAACGTAGGGCGAGCTTGTCTGAAAAAAGACCTACGGTCCCTGAGTCAACCGTGGATCACGCTAGTCGGTGGATCAGGTTAGTCAACTGTTGCTAGCCTCAAAAGCCGGTGCTATCATGTAGATCCCGGTGGTCGTGCTGAAATACCAAGCGGCATGACGCAGCACGCCATTGTGCCTCCAAGTCGAGACTCGCTTTCATTGAGGTGGAGGACTATGAAAGGTGCTACGCTGCTCCGGCAGGTGATCGCCGGCATCTTGGTCCCGAGCATCCTGATCGTCCAGGCGCCGCCGTTGGCTGCAAGCGTATCAAGCCGCCCGCCCTCGGTGACGGTCAAAGGCATCCCGGTCACGCGGAGCGGTCCAGATGTGCCGTGGGTTGGCGGGAAAGGCGGCCTCTCGACGCCTGTCGTTAAGCGGATGCTTAGCGAGTTTAGCCTCGGCGTATCGCTGGCGACGGCGCTGCATACGCTGGGATCACCGTGGGTGGTGATTCGTCAGGCTGCACGTTCGTATTGGATGTACCGGACTGACGACGGGCATGCGTGGTTCTCCCTTGGCGTTGAGCACGGTCGGGTCGACTCGATCCAGGTATCGCTCTACGCACACGATCGCAGCAGCATCCGCGGCCCCGACGGCGTCCTTTTGGGTGGCCCGTCCGGGCAGGTCACGGCCATAGGGAAGCACCAGGTGACCAACGCAGGAGATGTAGCGGTTGAAGCGTCCGCAGCGGCGCACGGCCACATATTCTACGGGTTTGATCGCGGCGGCCGCATCGATCGGCTGGGGCGTTCTCTAGGAAATGACGATCTCGGCTCCTTCGCCCGCTGGTACGAGTTCGACGGGCATGGTCCCGATCGCCCAATCCCCGTGGCGGCCTACGGGGGCAGCCTCCAGGGGCAGCGTTCGTACGTCGCGCGGCTCAACGAACCGTACATTCCGTGCCTTGGGGGCAATGCTTGGCGCGTCGTCACCGAATCGCGTGAGACGTTTGCTGGCGTCGCGATTGATGCACTCAAGCTTCGCTGCGGTAATACGTTGCTGACGCGACCGTACTTCTTCGCGGCTACTGCCACGCTTCCGCGCCCGTTTGACGTCGACGGGTCGGCCCAACGGCTGATCGGAAGCGCCTTCAGCGCGGGCGTGAGAACCGGGGGCACAACGGGTCAGATCTGGGTGACGACGCCGAATGGAACTCGTATAGCCGGCACCGGGGTGGACTTCGAATTCGCCTACATCGACGACCCGGATAACCCGCTCACCAGCGTGACGGCGGTACAGGTTGGGGAGAGTGAAACCGTGGCGACGTCTCGGGCCAAAGGCGCTGCCCGCACCGCGACTCCGCCGATAACAATAATCTGTACATTCGGCTCAGGCAGTGGAAAGTGCTCGCAGGCATTAGGCGATGGCCAGCCGTGCTTCCAGCTCTCGGCTACCTTCGGCGCGTTCAATGTTCAGTCCGGTACGGCATGCTTCTCGGTCGCCGGCGACCCGCTGGACTTTTCGAGCTTCGCCGCGTTGGTGGGTAGCCTCGGATGCACAGGTGCGCCCGTGAACGCCGTGAGCGGGAACCTTTGGTACCAATACCAAGATGCGCAGCTATCTGGACCGTTCGGACTCTCCTTCAGTCACCGATACGATAGCACAAAATCGACACGCCAGGGTGACCTTGGGTTGGGGTGGCAGGAGACGTACGGGGCATATCTCGACATGACAAATGCCTCAGACGGCATCGTCACGTTCGTCGATGGCAGTTGTAACCGAATCTACCTACAAACGCTCGGAGCAGGGACGAGCTCCTACGACCAGTATTCCGGCGACACCCTGTATACCCAGTCCGATGGCACGTTTAAGCTCGTTACATGGGATAATCGGACGTTCGTTTTCAATACGACGGGCCAGCTCACGTCAATGTCCGATCGCATCGGAAACACGCAGACGATCAACAGGAACACAAGTGGCGACATCACCACCGTGGTGGACGGCCTCAGCAGAACGCTGACGTTTACATACGACACATCGAATCGGATCACGGGTATCACGAGCACGCCGTCCGGCGTAAGCATAACCTTCACATACACGAGCATCCTCGGGCACTGTTACAGCGGCGACCTCTGTTCGGTGAAAGAATCCGATGGCTCCATCTGGACCTATCAGTACTACAACCCCTCATCCTACGGTGGCCAGCATTTGCTGCAGTACGTCATCGATCCGCTCGGGCATACCGAGGAAGCGAATACCTACCAGCTCATAAACCTCGGCAACGGCGACAACCATTATCGCGTCATCGAGCAGTCCATCGACTCGGGCGTCAACGACAATACGTATTCGTATTCCATCTCAGGCACAACCGGAACGACGTCGATCAGCGACGCGCTCGGCCACCTGACGACCTATGGCTGGGATCAATATCTCCAGCAGGTCACCTCGGTAAGCGGCTACCTGTGTTTCTGCCGCGGCGATACCTTGGCGTACGACTACGACATATTCGGGCGGCCCTTGAGCGTGACTGAGGGCAGCGACTCAACGCTGGCTACGGCGCAGTACGGCCGCGACGTGCAGTTTACGAGCCCCGACGGCACGACGAGTTACATCGGGCTGGCGTATCCGAGCGTCACGCAGTTACAGCAGCGCGGTATCCTCACCGATAACGGCATCGCCAACAAGAACACCGAGATCGCCTACTACCCGCTCGAAAGTGCACAGCAGGATCTGCCGCAGACCGTGACCGAGCCGTCGGTCGACACTGCCGGTGCCGCGGCGGTCACGACGTACACGTTCTCAAGTCAGGGCCTTCCAACGGCAATCTCGCGAAGCGGCTATTCCGGTGGCTCGGCCGCGACCCACGCCGTCTCCGCCACGTATGATTCGCGTGGCCGCATGCTGACGTTCACCGGCCCACGCACCGACGTTACGCAGACCACGACCTTAGGGTACTATCCCGACACTGATACCGATCTGGCGCGCCGTGGTCAGCTCGAGTCGATCGAGGATGCCCTGGGCCACACGATCACCTTTGCAAGCGCGGCCTCGCCGAACAACAGTTACAGTATCTACGGCGGTCCGTTAAGCTCCATCGACCCCAACGGCGTGGTCAGCGATTTCGCCTACGACCAGCGCGGGCGTCTGGACAAGACGACCCTCAAGGGCGTGACAGGCGATCCGACGGACCTTGTCACGACGCTGACGTACAATGCCATCGGTCAGCTCACGTCAACGAGCCGGCCGCTAGGCAACGCATTGACGAACGGCTACGATGCGGCAAGCCGGCCGACGGCCATCACGATCGTCGATGCCTCGGGGAACCAGCGCGAGCAGTTTGCGCTGGCCTACAACACCGCGAGCCAGCTCACGACCGAAACCGCGCAGCTGTGTGCAACGCCGGCTTCCTCATGCTCAACCTGGCAGACAAAGATGAGCCAGACGTTCGGCTACGCCAGCGTCGGCACGCTGTCGTCCATCAGCGATGCGGCCGGGGGGCAGACCTCGTTGGCCTGGGACAAATACGGAAACAATACGGGAATCGCGTCGGGATCGGGTGCCTACCAATATACGACTACCACCGGCTTCGATGCTAGCCATCTCGTCACGTCGACCCAACTCAGCGGATCGACCGTCGCCTCCTATACGCACGACCTGCAGTCGAATCTTACGCGAACGACGACCCCATCGACGGCTTCGTCGAACACGTACTTTGATGACTTCGGCTGCCTGACAAAAGAGATCTCGACGTACACGGGTACGACAACTCAAACCTGCGACCGTGCCGGGAACGTTACGTCGAAGACCGATGCCAACGGCGCAACGACGACCACGACCTACGACGCCCTCAACCGACCGCTCGTTCAAACGTCAACGAAGTCCGGCGCGAGCACCGAAACCGTGACGCGGGTTTACGACAACACGACGTCGGGTGCGTTTGGCATCGGCCGGCTGAAGTCGATGACTGACCCGTCGGGTTCGACGACCTACGCATACGAGCGACGCGGACTGCTGGCCACAACGACGCAGACAATCGCCGGGAACCCATCGACCACGGCCTACACATACGATGGCAACGGCAACGAGACGAAGCTTGTGATTACGCAGGGCGGGGTGATTAGGTTGAATCTGGCGTACACCTACGATTACGCAGACCGGCCTTACTCGGCGGTCGCCGGAAGTACGACCTACGTCTCGCAGGCCACGTACGAGCCGATGGGCCCTCGCGCCAGCCTGACCTACGGAAACGCTACGCAGCAGACTATTACGTACGATCAGGGCTATCGGCCCACAGAGGCCAAGGTGACGCACGGGTCGACGACCTTATCCGACCTCTCCTATACTTTCAACTCAGCCGGATACGTAACGCAGATTACTGATAACCTCAACGCTGGTTACGACCAGTCGCTGTCGTACGGCGGCAAGGCCACGAACATGCTCACGCTGGCCAGCACCGGGTCGAGTTTGTGGGGCAGGGCGTCGTACAGCGACACAGTCTCCCAAAATCTGCAGACCGCTAACTTCCCGGGACGCAACCTAACCTACGGTTACTCGAGAACCTACCAGCTTCAGACGATTAACCAAGCCGGGGTCGGCGTCAGCAACATCACGCACGACGCAATCGGCAACGAGATCGGCGTCGGATCTTCGATCTACTCGTATTCCGCTCGCGAGCTGCTTGGCGCCGGTGACGGAATTACTTATACTTATGACGGCCTTGGGCGCCGGGTGACCGCGCACAACAGCTCGGGGACGAGGGCGTTCCTTTACGATCCGAACATGCATTTGCAGGGGGAGAGTAGTCTTACCTCGGGAGCGCTGGCATACGAGTATGTGTGGTTCGGTGGTACGCCGGTGGCGCAGATCGACATCGGCTCGGCGACGCACTGGACCGCGACGGATGAACGCGGCGCGCCATTTTTGCAAACGGATAGCTCTGGGAACCTCTATTGGCAAGCTGATTACGAGCCGTTCGGGGCGATTTATGACGAGCGCACGAGCGACGTACACGAACCGTTACGCCTCCCGGGTCAGGAAGCTGAACAGTTTACGGCATCGACCGGACCCAACGGAGCGTCGGGTCGCTACTACAACGGCTTTCGTTGGTATCGGCCACAGTTTGGCCGGTACACGCAATCAGACCCAATCGGCTACGCCCCCAGCGGCTACAGCCTATATTCGTACGCATACAACAATCCATTTAACTATCTCGATCCCTATGGTCTCGGATGCTTACGATGGCAAAACGGATTCTCCCGGTTCTTACCACTACTCGTCGGGATTGGCTTCGCAGTCGCTCTGTTGGTACCGGGTCTAGATGTTGCTGTTCTCGCGGGCGGAGTTTACGAAGCCCTCGGTGATCTTCTTGCCCTCGCTGCCGCGAGGCTTGAGGCCGCGGGGATCATTACCTTGGCAGCGGCGCTCCTCGTAGACGAATCCGGTGCAGTCGAGGGACCCGGCGCTGACTTCAGCGAAGGCATCGGTGCTACATTTCAAGGTTTGTTTTATTCGCCAAGCGGGTTAAGCTTTGCTCAAACAACAGCTTCGCCCGCATTTGGACAGGGCGGACCGTTCGCTGGCCAGTCCATCGAGTACGTGGCAGCGCAGCTCCAGGAAGGGACAATGTCACCCAGCGATTTGCCGATTACCACGGTCACGACGGAGGGTTCTCAGCTAATCGTCAATACTCGGTCCGTGATCGCACTGATGCAAGCCGGAATACCTCAGGCTGAGTGGGCCTTTATCGATGCAACCGACGATGAAAACGTCGTAGCTAACATTGCCAATCGACTGCTAAGTAACGGGCTTAGTTCTAGCGGCACAAACGTCGTGCGTATCCGCGGTCTGGCACCTAACGAAAATGCATTGCAGTTCTGGAGATTGATCTTTGGCAGTGACTGAGCTTTGGGCATTCCCCGTCCCAGCGACCAAAGTGATGAAAGGCCCGTTCTTCGTACCTTCGTCGAGGCGCGAATGTGAGATTTCCTTCATTATCGAAGCCGAGGATGACACACTTCGGAGGGTCGCGCTCCTATTTGAGGGCGTCGAAGCATATAAGTGTACCTATCTCACTTCGATAAGTGCCGAGATGTTCAATACCGCCTATGCGAGGATCGTCCGGTTGGACGAATCATACTGGATGACTCAGATACTGAAAGTTTATGGAAGCCCCAAGTACCACCGACCCGAGTTGCAGCATTTAATGGTTTGCTTCGATGATGGGCCGTGCTATGAAGTTATTTGTACTAACGTTAACGTCTTCAAAGAGAATCATACCCCTGTCGAGCACCTCTAGCAAGAGCGCATGTCAAGATGGTTGTCCCGCACGTCCGACCTAGTGCAACGCATACAGTGCGGCGATTCGTTGTAGAGTTTGCTCGACTTTGTTTATGATTATGACCTGAGGGCGTGAATTCAGACAAACGGAGACTGTGAGTTTCTGGGCGCAATGTGTCCTGCTCGTGACCCCATCTATACGCCAACGGATAGTGTGACGTTTGCATCGAGCGTCGCCATTGCTCGTGACCCCATTAGTCAGGCCGCGTGAAATTGTGGTGTTGTACAGCGCGCAGATAACTGATTCGCAGGGGCATGAATATTTATGCTCTCAGAGCTCTTTGATATTGGTCTGATAGATCAAGGAATTCGGCGACAGGACTAAGTACTCTTACGATGCCTGCGGGGACGGTGATTTACACAAGTGGCGTGGCTGGCGGTTCCCCTCCGATGAGTAAGCAAATCTTGCTGCAAGAACTCAGGGGCGCAGTTCAGGATCTTGAGCCCCTTGCAGCAGCCATAGGCCCAAATACCTCAGGCTGGAACGGTACGGAGTGGCCGAACACCGACCTAAAAGAAGCGGATCAAGAAGCGGCTGTCTGGATAGGAATACTTACCACAATTGCCGGCTTAGTGGATGCTCAGGCAACGCCGCTAGATCCGAAGCAGATCGCCTTTATTAAACGTACCCTCTTTGGCGGCATGGGTAGCTTCGCCGACATTTCGTTTAGGGCGGTAAGCCGAAGCCCGATTGCTCGGGGTCTAGACGTGAAATTAGCAAAAAGACGTAGCGCGATCTATGAGGCGCTTAAGAGCCTTTAGGACGATCTACTCTGCCGTAACCACCCAGGTAGCAGCCAGCCCGCTCCGAGGCAGATGAGGCGTAGTAGGTCGATGCCTTCCGCGAGCTGGCAGGCGGCGCGCAAACCGCCACCCAAGTATTCAATAGGGATTGTTCGACCTTCGGTGCTTGGCACTCAGTCGATTCGGATTCGCGAAGCAGATTCGAAGAGGGTCTACCGGCCCACATTTGGCCCACTTACTCTTGACAACCGCCAACGACCCACGATGACGTAGATAGCGCCCGCATCCTTAGAAGCGGCCATTTTCAGTCGTCATCAGTTGCCACGGGTTGTACCGTGGTATCGCTTTCGATTCCCCCTGGGACCGCAACAAGATGCACGATTCTGCCGACCTTTTGAGTTTTCGCATCGCCGATTGAGTTCAACTTGGCTCTAATCCCGTTGGGATCGCCTCGAAGGGCCTTGTTTCGCATTGCGGTTGCACTGTCAGCGGTCCGGGTGGCCCACATTTGGCCCACGAGAATGATGTTGCCCGGCTTTTTATCCGGCTGATGACCGCGATAGAAGAGCGGTAATCGAAACTCACGCATCGTGGCGCCGCCGCGGCGCCTTTACAGGCTCGGCTGAACGGTGCTCTGGCCGCCAGTGATTAGCGCTTAGATCGGAGTCACCAGGCGTCGCTGTCGAAGCCTATCTGGCTGCCATCCTTGTCCCGCGGCGCGCAATGCGGAATCGGTCCGCCAAGCTTCTTACGCACGTCATTGAGCGCGCGATCCTTCGCGTATTTTCCGAGGATCGTTTCTAGCATCCACTTGGCTCCGTGCAGCGATCCGCGAAAATAGTCGCCGTATTTGCTATCGGTCGCATGGGGATGCTCCTCTTCGTCTCTACGGATCGACGAGACCAACTGTTCGATAGGCCAAGCGATGGCCTCGCGGTCGAGCACGCGTTTAAGCAAGGTGTCGAGGACGTTCGAGCGCGAGCGGTTTTCGGTTCCGGCCAGCTCGTCCAGGCGCTTGGCGACTTCAGGGGAGCACCTAAAGTTTATGACGTTGTTCTGAACCATAACAAATACATTGTAGTCGAAAGAGCTACGACGGTCAAGGCTGAGCCTGCCTTCCCCAGCGTACGGCGCAACCGGCTCCCGGAAGGGGGGAGTGGGCCCGGGGTAGGCCGTTAGCTTTCTCCCTCGGGGCAGCGGCGGCCCGACGATCGTGTTTACAGGGTCTACCCACAGTCGGCTCACAGGGCAACCACAAGATTTCGGGCCAAACCTATGTTCGTCCACTAGGGTGTTCGCGCCCGGCGCAGTAAAATAGCAACGACGGCGCTCGAAACGCCGTCGCTACATCACTCGAGGTGAGGGGCCGCAGAGACGACCCGGGGGGTAGGCACTACTGCCTCGCGTTCGAATCTGCGGCTCCCGCCTCCTCCGCCGCCAAAGTGCGGCTCGAGGTAAGACAGCCCAATGGGACACAGACAACCCGGCCTAGACGGCCGACATCGCGATAACGACGGCGAGATCCACCGCAAACGCGGCGATACGCTAATCGGAACGCTCCGGAAAGAATATCCCGGATTCGCTCCCGGCGTGCGCGCAGATATGCGCCTCGACACCTATCTCAAGCAAAAGGGTATCGATTCGCTGAACGACGCTCTGAAACACCGCCGTTAGTAGAAACGGGACCTGGAGAGGCGCACGCGGCGACGCGGGCGTCTCTCCGCTCTCAAAATGGATAATCACGACCACGAGTTCTTCTTCTGCGCTTCTTGCCGATCGAACGTTCAACGCCCGGGCGTTCGAATAGTTCGCAATGACCGGGGCTGAAATTGCATCGAACTCCCCCGCTGCCCTCAGCCTTCTCGTTGCTGTAGCGAGCGTGGTGATCGCCGCCCTTGCGCTGCGACGCACCGGCCGGGCGGAGCAGCGTGAACGTGAAGCGATCATCGTAATCCGAAACGTTTGGTCTGGAACGCCCGGCGGAGCTGAGTCGATAATCGTGTCGAACGATCACGGCGTACTGGCGGCTCAGCTGATCCAACGCAAGGCGCCGCCACCAGTCGCCGAGCAGCAGCTCGTGATCGCGATGGAGTCCCGCGATCCGGGCGTTCTCGTGCGGCAGTCGGACGATGTCGTGCTGGAGCTGCGAAGCGCGACGCCCCGAGATCTCGCCGATCACGACGGCCCAGGAGGTCGGAATACGCACTATATCGTGTTGGAGCTCCGCAACGTCGGGCGGTGGGCCGCGACCAACGTGCAGATCGACTGTACGCTTGAGGGCACGTTCCTAGAAGAGTTCGGCGAAGGTACGATCGAGCGTAGCTTTCACGAGCAGCTGATCGGGTTTGAGGCGCTCGCGGCCGACGAGGCCCGCTACATCCGGCTCCGCAATATGACCGGGCTACCGGTAACGCTTGAGTTCAACGGAGCGTCGGCCGGCAACGATCAGCCGATCCGGCTTGCGCCGGCATCGCCAGCGGCCTTTCAGCCGCGCGGCTATCGATCGTAGCACTTCAAGGCACAGGAGCGGCCCACGATTGGCCCGCGGACTTGTTGGGAAGATGCGGACCGTTGGGATCACCTCGAAAGGCCGAGATGCGCCGTACACGCGGTCGCGGCGTATTAGGCGCCTTTTCCGACTCGGCGTAGAGATCATGGTCACGATTCGCCGCGTCTAAGTCCGCGGTGATTAAGCGAAGCGAGGAGCGCGGAATCACTTGCACCACTAGAACCACGTACTCACACCGCGTGCTCGGTTACCGGATGTTCAAAGGGCACTTCACGACCTAACGAACCCCAACCTCCACAGAAATCAGTGGCCGCATGACGGCGTCGACGCTAAAGGCTTCAAGAAGGACCAAGAAGTGAGCTAACCAACGAGGAGGAAAGCGCGCGAGAAACTATCAAATGGTGCCGAGCCATATTAGTATCTGCATGCGCGGCAATACTACTCGCTTCTGCTCCGACCGAGGGTCCGAACTTTGTAGCGACGGCTTATAACAACCCGGGGCACCCGGCACGCACCTCGGCGCAATTAAAGAAGACGCTGGCGTGCGTGAAGCCATGCCAGCGCGCGCTGGTGCGTTACGGATTGTTTGGCCCGAGCACAACCGACATCTTTTTTCTTTGCGGTCGTCCCACGTCAAGGAACACGTCCGTTTTTGGCAGGGTAGTGCCCTGGGCCCCAGACTGCTGCGCACCTATCAAGGCGGCCGTTGTGGTAGCATCGTGCAAGCGACTAACCCTGTGTCAGTCATTTCCAAAAACAACTAGCTAGAACGGTTGACAGAGTGGGTAATAAAACCAGCCGGCGGAAATGAGCGCTGGCCGTCCTGTCTGCCGTAGAGAGGACGGAGGTGTGCCGTATGACTCGGACTCGTTTGAGTTCGACGGAGCTAACGATTCTCAAAGCGATCGCTAACGGCAAGTCGAGTAAGGAAGCGGCGACGTTGATCGATCGCAGCCTTGGGACCGTCGAGGCGAACGTGCGCGCTTTGTTCGCAAAATTCGATGCGCGATCGCGCGCCCATTTAGTAGGGCTTGGTTTTCGCTATCAATTCATTACTTGTGAAGATATCTCGCTCGACGACCAGTCGTAGGACGCCCAAGCGGAGGCTGCGTAGCGACGATCAGCACGTCACGGAAGTTCGAGAGATTGTAGTAATCGAGGTCGCCGAAGTAATACATGCCAGGCTTGAGCGTAAACGTTTGCGAGTAGCACTGCTGATAGGTGGGAGCTGCGACGCGCCCGGTCGACCAGAGCGTGCCGGTGCTGACCGCCGTCGCCACCGGCGATGCCGCGGCGCTCGGGAACGTGTACGGCGCCGGCGGAAAGTGGTTGCCCGTGAATCCGACAGCGGAATGAAGCGCGCCGCCCGCGTCCACGTTGGTGAACTGAACTACGTTTTTTGGCGTGATGGGCGAAACGACGCCTTGGTTCAGCCATTGGTTGATCAGCATCGCGCGCGCCGGGAAACTGCCATTTTCTACGACGGCGTAGCCGTTGATCGCCCCATACTTTGGCGCTGACGTTGGCGCAATCTCGTTGCCCATCGCAACGACAACGAGGTCAGTGTTGGAACTGGGCGTGCCGCAGACGCTGGGTTCGGACGTGCCGGTCGGCGATGCCGTCGGAATAGAGGCGCCTGTGCCGCCAAGATCGAGTTTCGTACAGGCAGCGACGGCTGCGAGGACGACAAGTCCGAGCCAGTACCGCGTGAGTCGTGCGCACATGATCACCTCGAGTTACGGGCTGAGTAGTGAGAGAGGAATCGGCAGGGCGACGCTGGACCCAATGCCGGTCGTCGCAGTCAAGGTCAAGGACACCGAGGCTTGGCCGATCGGAAGGCCGGCGGCAGAGAACGGGAACGTGCCTTGCCATTGGCCTGCGCCGATGCTCTGTAGCGACGCCATTGGGAGCAGCGAGTTGGGA